>JAYRVK010000684.1:0-9025 GCA_041918555.1 Sandaracinaceae bacterium | reverse complement strand
GCACTTCTTCTTGACGATGGGCGCGCTCCTCGCGCTGTACGCGCTCGTCGCGAGGACGTGTAGCAAGCGCGCGGGCGTTATCGCCGCGAGCGTGCTCGCGACGATGCCGTACTTCTTCTTCCTGTCGCACCAGGCGATCACCGACATGCCGTTCGTCGCGAACATGACGATCGCCATGTGCGCGCTCGGGCTCGCGGTCACGACGGAGCGCGATCGCGAGGTCACTCGCTACGCGCTCGGCCCGATCACGCTGAGCGCGCGCCACCTCTTGATCGGCGCGATCACGCTCGTGGTCGTGCCGCAGATCCTCTACCTCGCGTCGCGCAACGTCTCGTTCTTCAGCGACTGGCCGCCGCTCTTCGGCTGGCACGGCGACGTCTTCCTCAGCGGCTCCGCGGGCAACCACGGCGTCCCCGGCAACTCCCCGATCCACAACGTCGAGCCCTACCTCTCGGGCCCCGGTGCCCAGCCGGTCGCGCAGGCGATCGTGTGGCTCGTCTGCTTCGTCGGCCTGCTCGCGCTGGTGCTCCGCGAGAAGCGCGCGCGCTCGCTCTGGATGTTCGCGTTCTACTTCTTCTGCGGCCTCGCGTTCATGGCCAAGGGCATCCCCGGCTTCGCGCTGCCCGGCCTCGTCGCGCTGTTCTTCCTCGTGGGCACCGGCCGCTGGGAGCTCCTCAAGTCCGGCGAGCTGCGCGTGGGCGCGGGGATGCTCACGGTGCTCACCGTCGGGATGCCCTGGTACGTGGCGATGTTCATCCGCCACGGCACCGCGTTCACCGATCGCCTGCTCGTGCACGATCACCTCAACCGCCTCACCTCGGGCGTGCACGGCGACAACGCGTCGATCGAGTACTTCGTCGAGCAGATGGGCTACGGGATGTTCCCGTGGATCGCGCTGGCGCCGCTCGCGCTCGCGTCGTTCATCGCGCGGCCGCCGCTCGCCACGGGCGAGGAGACGCGCGCGCGCCGCGACATCACGATCCTCGCCGCTCTGTGGCTCGCGGCCGCGTTCACGCTGTTCTCGGCGATGACGACGAAGTTCCACCACTACATCTTCCCAGCGGTTCCGGCCGCCGCGATCCTCGTCGGCGTCGTGTTCGATCGCATGCTGCGGCCCGACCGCCCGCAGCTCGCGCTCAGGCGCGTGGCGGTCACGGTGCTCGCGCTCTTCGCCCCGGTGCCCGCGGTGCTCGGCGTCGCGGGCCGCTGGGGCGACGTGCGCGGGATCGTCCCCGAGCGCCTCGGCCCCGAGGAGTCGGCGGACTGGGTCCTCGCGCACCCGTGGCCGGTCGTGCAGACCACGCTGCTCATCGTCGCGGGGATCGTCCTGCTCGCCGGCGCGTGGTGGATCGGGCGCGAGAAGGCCGAGCAGGGATCGAGCGCGTGGGACGCGTGGGCGCGCGGCGCGGTGACGACGGGTCTGCTCGCGGCGCCGCCAGTGCTCGCGATGGTCGGGCGCGACCTGAGCTGGGTCACCGACGCGCGGCCGCAGGGCTACGAGCGGCTCATCCACCTGTTCGTCTACAACTACGGCCGGCCGTGGCCGACCGAGCTCGACTACCGGCCGATCCTCACCGGGTTCGCGATCGTCGCGACGGTGATCGTGGTGGTCGCCGCGTTCCCGCGGCTGCGCGACGTGGCGCTGCGCGCCTTCCTCGGCGTCGCGCTGATGTTCTCGGTGTGGGCGCTCGACGTCTACATGATCGACCTCTCGCCGCACTGGGGGCAGCGCGAGCTCATCCAGCGGTACTACGACCTGCGCGCCTCCGAGGACGAGCCGCTCGTCGCGTGGCAGATGAATTGGAAGGGCGAGAACTTCTACACGGGCAACCGCGCGCACGTGTTCGTGCAGCTCGACAACCGCGCGCTGCGCGAGTGGGCCGGGGAGAACCGGGGCCGCACCGCGTACTTCCTGCTCGAGCACTCGCGGCTCTCGAGCCTCCGCACCACCATGCGCGACAGCACCGTCGAAGAGCTGACCGACCCGCGGCGGTGCAACAAGTTCATCCTCGTGCGGGTGCACCTCGGGGTGACGCAGCCGCCGCCGGTTCGCGATGAGCGCGACTGAGGGGGCCTCCGCCCGCACGCCGTGCCAGCGGTGCGGGACGTACGCCGTGCTCGTCGACTACGACGGGCATCGCATCTGCGAGGACTGCATCGCGCGGCTCAGCGAGCTCGAGCGCACGCCGCCGACCGTCGGCAACCTCCTCGCGGGCTCGCTGTGGGTGCTCACGCGCATCGGCCCCGTGGCCGCCCTCGTCCTCGCGGTGGCCGAGCTGCCGATCGTGCTCCTCGAGCTCGCGGTCCCCGACCTCCCGACGCTCGTGAGCACCGGCTGGGGCGCCACGGTCTCGGTCCTCGCGCAGGGCCTCGTGCTGCACCTCGCGCAGCGCGCGATCCGCGGCGAGCCGATGGACTTCGGGCGCGCGTTCCGGCGCGTGAGCGAGGCCGGCGGCAACCTCATCTTCTCGAACCTCCTCGCGGGCCTCCACGTCTTCGTCTTCACGCTCCTCCTGATCGTGCCGGGGATCGTGCGCGGGCTCTCGCTCGCGCTGGTCCTCCCGATCGCGCTCCACGAGGACGCGCGCTCGAGCGACGTGCTGCGCGCGAGCACCGACCGCATGAAGGGGCACCGCCTGACCGCGCTCGCCGCGTACTTCGTGTGGGGCAGCGGCTGGCTGCTCGTGCTCGCGGGCTACCTCGCGTTCAACTTCTTCCTCGAGCTGCCGGAGGGCGCCGCGATCCCGGAGGCGATGTACTGGGCCGTCGCCGTCGGGGGCGGGGTGCTCCTGCAGGTCCTGATGCTCCCGGTCGTCTGCACGACCGCGGTGCTCTACGCGAAGACGCTCCGCTACCGCATCTACTAGTGCAAGAGAACTTGCTCGGCCCCGTCGTCGTGCACGGGGGTGTCGGCGATCGGGACGTGGAGCAGGGTCATCGAGCGGACGCGATCGAGCTCGATCCGCGTGCCGCGCTCCGGGATCGCGAGCCGTCCGTCGACCCACTGCGGGGTGAACAGGATCGGGACCGCGGTGGCGTCGTAGCCGAGCTGGAGCAGCGACTCGGGCTCGAAGCGGCGGCAGCGCTCGTTGCAGCAGAAGAAGGCCTCGCGCACGCGGTAGAACCCCTCGCGCGGGAGCTTCTCGAGGTGCCGCCACGCGTCGGGCGTGGGGAGCAGGTGCCCGCGCGCCTCGAACCGCGCGCGGTTCCCCCGCCACGCGCTCGGCAGGTAGATCCCGGGGCCCGGATCGCCGTGGTTGTGGAAGTAGACCAAGCGGCCGGCGGGGACGGAGCCGACCGGCGCCGTGGTGACGTAGATGCCGCAGGGGGGGAGCTCGTCGTTCATGGCGAGCGCGAACATAGGGCGATCGCGGGCCGTCTGCGAGATCGTTCAGGGCTGAACGTCGGAAACTGGACTCGTGTTCAGTGCTCGGGCATGGTGGGGCCCATGACGAACCCCACCGAAGAGCGGATCGCCCTCCTCCTCGCCCTCCACGACCTCGCCCGCCTCGACGGCCCCGCCGACCTCGGGGTGCTCGCCGGTCGCCTCGCCTGGGGCGCCGGGCGGGTGGTCCGGGTCCTCGCGGCCCTCGAGCAGAAGGGCCTCGCCGACCGGCCGCGCTGCCGCCTCACCCTGGCCGGCCTCGCGATCGCGACCACCCTCGACGCCCACCGCGCCAGGGCCCTGCCGTCCTCCTGCGCGGCGTGAGGGCTAGCCTCCACGCGTCAGCCCGACCGCGGCCGCGACGTCGTCGCGGTAGGCGAGCCAGGCGGCGAGGGCTTCGCGCATCGCGTCCACCACCCGGCCGCGGGACGGGGCGGGCACGTGGTCGAGCATCACCCGCCACGCGGCGGCGCGGTGCTCGCCCTCGACGCGGCGGTGCGCCTTGGTGAGCGCGAGGTGCTCGAGCGGCAGGGCGTAGTGCACGACGAGCGGGTGCTCCGCGAGCGGAGGCTCCGGCCGCGCGGGCGCGTCGGGGTCGAGCACGCTCCGGTCGTGGGGCGTGCCCTCGAGGAAGATCGTGGTGATCGCGGCGGCGACGGACCAGCCGCGGTCCTCGGTCGCCTCGTCGAGGAAGGCGCGGTAGCGCGCCGCGCCGGGCAGGAGCTCGACGGCGTCGAAGCGCGCGAGGTCCATCCCGAGGCCGCGCGGGTACTCGAGGAACAGCTCCGGGTGGGGCCGCCCTGCGACGAGCCCGCCGGTCTCCTCCTCGTAGATGTTCTCGGCGAGCTCGCGCCGCACCGCGGGGATCGGGCACTGCACGTACGCGCGCCCGACGAGGACCGGGAAGTCGCGCACGTAGACCGCGTACTCCTGCTCGAGGTGCACGTGGAGCCGCTCGGCGCGGACCTCGCCCCGCGTGAAGCGTGGCCAGGCCCAGTGCTCCTTGCGCTCCATCACCGAGAGCAGCGCCTCCTTGAACGCATCGCGATCCATGCGTGCGATCGTATCGACCCCCGCCCGTGATCACGAGAAACCGGGCCGGCGAGGATGGCAACAGGAGTCTCGCCCACGAGCCCGGGATCTTCGGGGACGCGATGTTGCCAACCGCAGGAATCCCCGGAGAAACCCCGGGTCCTGGGCAGAGAGTTGCCATCCCGGCGCGACTGCGGGGGCAGATGTCAACATCGCGTCCCCGGATCGCCCCCGCCCCGGATCAGCGCAGGTCGCCTTCGAGGCGGAAGCTCGGCGATGCGGTGTCGAGGCCGCTCGCCTCGACGCGGAAGGGGCCCTGCCGCTCGACGCTGAAGATCACCGCGACCCCCGCCCGCGCGCTCGCGCGGCCGGCCAGGGTCACCGCCGACGGGGTGGCGTCGCCCTCGACGCTCGTGAGGTCGAGCTGGCCGATCCCCATCGGGCCCGCGCTGAACCGCGCCCGCGTGAACGCGAGGTGGAGCGCGTCGCCCTCGCTCGGCGTGAGCGTGAGGCGCTCGGCGTGACCGAGCGGATCGCCTCCGCGCACGAGCTCGACGCGGCCCGCTTCGACCGGCGGCAGATCGAGGCTCGACAGCTCGCTGAGCCCCTTCATCACGCCGGCCATGCGCTGCTCGAGGTCGATGCGCCGCAGCGTCTCGGCCCAGTCGTCGCCACCCCGCACGCTCGCGCCGCGGAGCGCGATCCGCAGCGAGTCGCCGCGGATCGAGGCCGGCTCGGTCCCGTCCAGCTCGACCGTGAAGTCCGACAGCAGCTCGATCGCCTCGAGCACGCCGCCCTCGCGGGCGCAGCGGGTCGGGCCGACGGTCGCCTCGGAGAAGGTCGCGCTCGGCGACACCGCGAACCGGCTGTCGCAGGTGAAGCCGCGCTCCTCGAGCTGCCCGCGCGCGATCGCGGTCGCGATGAGGCCGCGCGTGAGGAACAGCACGAGCGGGACGAGGACGAGGAGGGCCACGACCACTCCGGCGATCGCGATCGGTGCCTTGCTCCGCCCTGCCACGCGCCCGAGGATACCCCTCGAAGCCCGAGAATCACTCCCCAACCGCGCCGGTCGAGTTGACACGCGCGGGGGCGGGTTCGTAAGTAACGCTCGCGCGCGATGCCCCTGCCCGCGAATCCCAAGAAGCCCGAGTGGCTCAAGGTCCGCCTCCCCGGCGGCGAGCGGTACGGCCGCATCAAGGGGATGATGCGTCAACTCGACTTGCACACCGTGTGCGAGGAGGCGCGCTGTCCGAACATCGGCGAGTGCTGGGGCCACGGCACCGCGACGCTGATGATCCTCGGCGAGACGTGTACGCGGGGCTGTCGCTTCTGCGCGGTCACGACCGGCGATCCGGGCGGGGTCGTCGACCCGCGCGAGCCCGAGAACGTGGGGCGCGCGCTCGCGGAGCTCGACCTCGCGTACGTCGTCCTGACGATGGTGGACCGTGACGACCTCCTCGACGGCGGCGCGGCGCACGTCGCCCAGACGGTGCGCCGCATCAAGCACCACCGGCCCGAGATGCTCGTCGAGACGCTCGTCGGGGACTTCGCGGGTGTGCGCAAGGACGTCGAGACGGTGGTGCGCGACGGAGCCCCCGACGTGTTCGCGCACAACGTCGAGGTGGTCCCCCGGCTCCAGCGCACGATGCGCGACGCGCGGTGCACCTGGGCGCGCTCGGTCGACGCGCTCGGGTGGGCGCGCGCGGCGGGGGCCCGCGTGATCAAGACCTCGCTGATGGTCGGCTGCGGGGAGACCGAGGCCGAGGTGACCGAGGCGATGGAGGCGCTCCGCGCGAGCTCGGTCGACGTGCTCACGGTCGGGCAGTACCTGCGGCCCTCGCCCAAGCACGCGCCGGTCGAGCGCTTCGTCGAGCCCGCGGAGTTCGAGCGCTACCGCGAGCGCGGCCTCGCGATGGGCTTCCGCTACGTCGCGTCGGGGCCGCTCGTCCGCTCGAGCTACCGCGCGGCGGAGGCGTTCCTCGAGGGCATCCTCCGCGGCCAGGGGCCCTTCGCGGATCGCTACGGCAAGCGCGGCAAGACCCACCTGACGGTCGTGGACGAGAAGTGACATGGACGTACAGCCGATGACGAGCGCGGATCCACGCGAGGCGGCCCTCGCGCGAGCCGAGGCGATCCTGCGCCTGCGCGTGATCGACGAGCGCCTCGCCGCGCTCGGGGAGGCCGGGACGATCGGGTTCCTGCCGCGCGGGCTCGGCCGCGAGGCGGCGCTCGTCGGCGCGCTCGCCGGCCTGCGCGCGCAGGACTGGATCTTCCCGGCACCCACCGACTGGCTGCTGGCGGTCGCGCGCGGGATGCGCCTCGAGGCCTTCGTCCACCGCGTCTTCGGCGACGCGAAGGATCCCCTGCGCGGGCACGACGCGCCGAGCGGCACGTGCGCGCGGGCGCTGCGCATCGGGTCGGCCAGCGCGCCCGCGGCGACGCACCTCCCGCACGCGGTCGGGGTCGCGTGGGCGGCGCGGCAGCGCGGCGAGGACCTCGTGAGCGCGGCGCTCTTCGACGCGCCCGAGGTCGACGCGGCGGACTTCCACACGGCGCTCAACTTCGCGGGCGTGATGAAGGCGCCCACGCTCTTCGTGTGCCGGGTGCGGCCCGGGCACGACGGCGCGGCCGCGCACGCGGTGGCGTACGGGCTCGCCGAGGCGCGCTGCGACGGCACCGACGCGGGCGCGGTGCAGAAGTGCATCGAGGCGGCGGTCGAGCGCGCGTCGGCCGGACAGGGCGCCACCGTGATCGACCTCGCGCTCGGCGAGGACGACGCGGCGGTGTCGCGCGCGGTCGACGCCCTCGGCGCCGAGCGCGCGGGGACGCTCCGCGCGAAGGTCGAGAACGAGCTCGCGGGCGCGATCGCGGCGGCCGAGCGGACCGGCCCGCCGGACCTCGCCACCCTCTTCGAGGGCGTGTACGGGGAGCTCGAGGATCACCTGGCGGCGCAGCTCGCCGAGGCCCGGGGCGCGTAGAGGACGGAAGAACATGGCGCAGCTCAACATGGTGCAGGCGATCAACGGCGCGCTCGCGAGCGAGATGCGGCGCGACGATCGCGTGGTCGTCCTGGGAGAGGACGTCGGCAAGGTCGGCGGGGTCTTCCGCGTCACCGAGGGCCTCCACGCGGAGTTCGGGGAGGACCGCGTGATCGACACCCCGCTCGCGGAGGGCGGGATCATCGGCACGGCGATCGGGATGGCGCTCTACGGCCTGCGGCCGGTGCCCGAGATCCAGTTCGCGGACTTCATCTTCCCGGCCTTCGATCAGATCGTCAGCGAGGCGGCGAAGATGCGCTGGCGCTCGGGCGGCGAGTACAGCTGCCCGATCGTGATCCGCACGCCGGTCGGCGGCGGGATCCGCGGCGGCCTCTACCACTCGCAGTCGCCCGAGTCGCTCTTCATCCACACCTCGGGGCTCAAGGTCGTGTGCCCGAGCAACCCGTACGACGCCAAGGGCCTGTTGCTCGCGTCGATCCGCGACGACGACCCGGTGCTCTTCATGGAGCCCAAGCGCGTGTACCGCGCGGTGAAGATGGACGTGCCCGAGGAGGACTACGAGGTCCCGCTCGGCGCGGCGAAGGTCGTCCGCGAGGGCGCGGGCGTCACGATCGTGAGCTGGGGCGCGATGGTCTACGAGGCGCTCGCCGCGGCCGAGCAGGTCGGGGGCGAGGGCGTGGACTGCGAGGTGATCGATCTGCGGACGCTGTGGCCGCTCGACGTCGACACGATCGTGGAGAGCGTGAAGAAGACGGGCCGGCTCGTGGTCGTGCACGAGGCGCCGAAGACGTGCGGGTTCGGCGCCGAGGTCGTGCAGCGCGTGATGGAGAAAGCCTTCTTGCACCTCGAGGCGCCGCCCGCGCGGGTGACCGGCTGGGACACGCCGTTCCCCTACACCCTCGAGAACGACTACCTCCCGCTCGCGCATCGGATCGCGCCGGCGGTGATGAGCACCGCGCACTTCTGAGAGAGAGCGAGGCGAGCGTCATGGCGCTGTTCGAGTTCAAGCTGCCCGACATCGGCGAAGGCGTGATGGAAGGCGAGATCGTGAGCTGGTTGGTCCAGGTCGGGCAGGAGGTCCGCGAGGACGACCCGATGGTCGAGGTGATGACCGACAAGGCCACCGTGACGATCGGCGCGCCCAAGACCGGGCGCATCGAGGAGGTGCGCGCGGCGGTCGGGGCGGTGGTCCCCGTCGGCAGCGTGATCGTGACGCTCGCGCTCAACGGCGCGAGCGGTCCCGCGACGGTCAAGCACGCGGCGCCGCCGCCCCCGAAGCCGGCGGCGCCGGTCGCGAAGGCCGCGCCGACGGTGAAGGTCTCGGACGGCCCCGCCGCGACGGCGGTCGGCGACATCAAGGAGACGCTGCCGGGGACGGGGTTCCTCACGCGCTCGGAGCCGGGCACGCGTCCGCTCGGGAGCGCCCCGCCCGCGGGCACGCACTTCGATCCGAAGCCGCTCGCGACGCCCGCGACGCGCAAGCACGCGCGCGATCTCGGCGTGGACCTCCGGCAGGTGCCGGGGAGCGGGCCGCGCGGCCGCGTGACCAAGGACGACGTGAGCGCGTTCGTCGAGACGCCCACCTCGACCGGCGCGCCCGCGCCGGGCG
>JAYRVK010000683.1:0-2766 GCA_041918555.1 Sandaracinaceae bacterium | reverse complement strand
GCGCGCGAGGAGCCGCGCGCGCCCACGCAGGACGCGCCGACCATGGTGGACGCGCCGGCCACGCCCGCCGACGCGCGCTGGGCCGCGGATCGGCTGCGGCTCGCGTTCCTCGAGCACGTCGACGCGCTGACCGCGCACGGGCCGCTGCTCGTCGTGATCGACGACGCGCAGTGGGCGGACCCCACCTCGCGCGAGATCCTCGCGGCGGCGTGCGCGCGCGCGGCGGCTCGGCCCGTCCTCTTCGTCGCGGTCGAGCGCGGGCGCGGCGAGGCGGACTGGCTCGCGCCAGGCCGGCACCTCGAGCTGCGCCTGCGCGGTCTCGATCGCGGCGCGACCTCCGCGCTGATCGAGCGCACGTCGGGCGCGGCGCCGTCGGACGAGCTGACCGAGCGCGTGCGCGCGCGCACCGAGGGCAACCCCCTCTTCATCCAGCACCTCGTGCTCGGCGGCGGGCTCGACCCCGGCTCCGAGCTCCCTTCGACGATCGAGGCGGCCGTCCAGGCTCGCCTCGACCGGCTCCCCGATGCCGACAAGGAGACTTGCAAAGCTACAGCCGTGATCGGCCGCGCGTTCGCGGCGGAGGAGATCGCGGAGCTCCACCGCCCGCACCTCGACGCGCTGGTCCGCGAGGAGGTGCTCCGGCTCAGCGAGCCGGGGCGGTACGCCTTCGTCAGCGAGCTCACCCGCGAGGTGGCCTACCGGATGATCGCGCCCGACGTGCGCCAGCGGATGCACGCCGAGACCGCGGCGCGCCTCGACGCCGCGGCCTCCGCGCCGCCCGACGAGCTGGCGCGACACTTCGACGCGGCCGGGGACACCTCGCGCGCGGCGCGCGAGCACGCGCGGGCCGCGATCCGCGCGGCGACGCGCGGCGACCCCGCGAGCGTCCTGCGCCACTCCGAGCGCGCGATCGCGCTCGGCGAGCCGAGCGCGGACGACCTCGCGTTCGCGCTGCACCTCGCCCGCGCCGACGCCTACAACGCGCTCGCGGATCGCGCCGCGCAGGAGGGGGCGCTCGCCGCGGCGCTCGCCGCCGCGCGATCGGCCGAGGAGCAGCGCGGCGTCGAGGTCGAGCGCGTGCTCTGGCTCGCGCACGTCGGGCGCGTGGAGGAGGCGCTCGCCCTCGCGCAGGCGATCCTCGATCGCGCGGGCGCCGCGCCCGAGACGCTCGACGCGCGGGTCGTGACGCTCGGGCGGCGCGGCGAGCTGCTCGGCCGGCTCGGGCGCTATGGCGAGGCCGCGACCTCGCTCGAGCGCGCGGCCGACGAGGCCATCGCGAGCCCTCCGCACCTCCGCGCGCGCGTCGAGGAGTGGACCGGGCTCGTGGTCTCGTACCGCGGCGATCTCGGCACCGCGATGCGCCACTTCGATCGCGCGCTGCGGCTCTATCGGCTGGCCGGCGACCCACGCCGCGGAGCGGGGATGGAGGCGAACCTCGCGGACGCGCTCAATCGGCTCGGCGAGCACGAGGCCGCGGCCGAGGCGCTCGAGGCCGCGCTCGAGGCATGCCGCGCCGTCGGCTACCGCGCGTTCGAGCCCTACGTGCTCGACAACCTCGGCTACGCGCTGACCGGGCTCGGCCGACTGCCCGAGGCGCTCGCGACGCTCGAGCTCGCGGAGGCGACGGCGGCGGAGGCCGGCGTCGCGCTCGCGGCCCTCGTCGCGCGGCTGTACCGGGCCCGCGCGTTGACCCTCGCGGGTCGCCCGGGCGAGGCCGAGGCCCTCGCGCGCTCGGTGGCGGACGACGCGCGCGCGACCGGCCGCCCCGGCTACGCCGCGCTCGCGTGGGCCCGCGCGGCCGAGGCGGCGCAGGCGGCCGGCGCCATCGAGCGCGCGCTCGATCTCTCGGCCAAGGCCGTCGCGCTCCGCGACGAGCTCGGCGGGACCCCCGAGGACGAGGCCTGTGTGTTCGCGGTCCGCGCGCGGGCGCTCGACGCAGCAGGCGAGCACGAGCGCGCGAGGAACGCGCGGACGCGCGGCGCGGACCGCCTGCGCGAGGTCGCGGCCGCGATCGCCGACGCGAGCTGGCGCGAGCGCTTCCTCGCGGGCCCCGCCGATCATCGCGAGCTCCTGCCCCGCTGACCGAGCTTGGGGTACCCTCCGGGCCATGGCGTTCACTCCGTGCCCCGACTGTGCCCGCCACGTCCGCGTGGACGAGGGCGCGTGCCCGTTCTGCGGCTCCGCCTCCGCGCGGCCCGCGCCGAAGACCCCACGGCGGCTCCCGACGCGGGCGACGCGCGCCGCGATCTTCTTCGCGGGGGTCCTCGGGACGAGCGCGTGCGGCGACGACGAGGTCCAGACGATCTACGGCGGGCCGCCGGTCACGCAGGGGGACGACGACGACCCGGGCAGCGTCGACATCTACGGCGGCCCGTCGGTCGAGGACGAACCGCCGACGCAGCAGGAGCCGGAGGAGGAGCAGGCGCCCGAGCCCCCGCCCCCCGTGCCGGCCTACGGCGCGCCCCCGCCGTCGCCCCCCCCCTCGAACTGAGCGGCTACCTCGCCCAGAGCTCGATCTGCGCGCGCCCGCCCGCCGGGAGGTTCGCGTAGCGGAAGTCCACGCGCCGGATCACGCGGGCGCCGCCGGGCAGGTCGATCTGGCGACTGTTGGTCCCTCGCGCGAACACGAGCCGGGTCCGCGGGGAGAAGGTCGTCCCGTCGCCGAACGTGATGTTCACGTCGAACAGCTCGAGCGCGCTGGCCTCGACGCGGAGCTGGATCGTCGTGAACCGCCCCTCGTTGCCCGTGACCATGATCGTGTCGTGG
>JAYRVK010000682.1:0-3549 GCA_041918555.1 Sandaracinaceae bacterium | reverse complement strand
GGGAAGTCGGGTCGCCGGAGTATCGCACGCCCGTGCGCGTCGCTGTCAACCGCGCCGAGCCCGTGCCGCACCTCCGCCAGGAGGGCGCCGAGCTCGCCCTCGAGGCGCCCGCGGGTCGCGGCGAGCCACTCGGTCACGGGGCCGTCGTCGCCGTCGGCGAACGCGAGCCGAGGGCGCGGCGCGAGCACTCGCCGCAGGCGGGTCGCGACCGCGGGCGGCGCGCGCAGGTCCTCCGGCAGGCCGTGGGAGACGGCGCGCGCTCGCAGCACCTCGAAGCGGTCCGCGCCCCGCCGGAACCGGAGCGGGAGGGGGTCGGGCAGGCGGATCGCGCCGCGATAGGCGGCGCACGCCGCCGCGTCGTCGAGGAGGAGTCCGTCGATCAGGAGCTCGGCGCCCACGTGCGCGACCGCGCGCGCGGTGCCCCGGCCCACCCCCCGCGCCTCGAGCGCCTCGACGCCGTCGCGCTGGATCGCGAGGAAGGTCGGGGCGCCGTGGAAGGCGTCGTCGGTGCGGTGGTGCATCGCCACGCCGTCGCGGATCGCGGGGTCGTCGACGGCCTCGACCCGGGCCCGGCACATCGACGCCAGATCGGGCAGCATCGCGCCGAAGACCCAGCGCGGCTCCTCGGAGATCCACCCCGCCACCGCCGCGTGCCCGAAGAAGTTCACGGCGGCAGTGTAGGCCGCTCGCATCCCCTTGCGCACGGCCGCGCTCGTTCGGCATAGTGCCGCGCATGAGCGAAGCGACCCACCTGCAGAGCTACCAGCGCTTCTTCGCGATCCTCTTCTCCGTGCTGCCCGGGCTGAACCTGATCGTGACGGTCGCCGGCCTCGTGCTGTGGCTCATCGCCGACGTGGCGGAGGCCGAGTGGGGCGTCGGGATCGGCGTCGCCGCGGCCACCTTCGTGCTCCTCATGATCTTGTGGGTGTTCCTCGGGATCTACGTGCGGGACTGGGCCGAGCAGAAGCCGATGGGCATGCTCGCGGGGCTCTGCGCGCCGTTCATCCTCGCGGACGCGATCTTCATGGGCT
The DNA here is from genome assembly GCA_041918555.1 of Sandaracinaceae bacterium. Taxonomy (GTDB): domain Bacteria; phylum Myxococcota_A; class Polyangia; order Polyangiales; family Sandaracinaceae; genus JACKEC01. The sequence goes on along the minus strand of JAYRVK010000682.1, from coordinate 2,518 downwards.
GGCTCTTCTACTACGTCGTCATCGCCGAGCACGACGAGCCGGCCGCCGAAGGCGCCTCGGCCCTGCTCCGCGTCGTCACGACGTTCCTCGCCTGACCACTCCTCGGCGGACGAGGGCGAGCAGCGTCTCCGCGTCCGTCCACGTCCCGCCGAGCGGCTCGCCCTGGAACCACGTGCGCTGGCGGCGCGTGTAGATCCGCGTGGCTTGGTAGGCGCGCCGCGCGGCCTCTTCGAGCGGGACGCCGTCGAGGACGTGCTCGGCGAGCTGGCGGTAGCCCACGCTCTTCATCGCGCGGACCTCCGGGCCGTGGCGCTCGAGCAGGGCGCGCACCTCCTCGACCCAGCCCGCCGCGAGCATCGCGCCGATCCGCGCGCGGAGGCGCGCGTAGAGGTCGGGGCGCGGGCGATCGAGGAGGTAGGTCTCGGCCTCGTAGCGCGGCGCGCCCTTGGCGTGCTCGGCGTGGAGCTCGCCCAGCGGCCGCCCCGTCTGCGCGAGGACCTCGAGCGCCCGGACGGTGCGACGTCGATCGTTCTCGTGGATCGCCGCGGCGTAGAGCGGATCGACCTCCCGAAGCCGCGCGTGGAGGGCTGGCGCGCCGAGCGCGTCCGCCTCGCGCTCGAGGGCGGCGCGGAGCGTGGGGTCGGGCTTGGGGAGCGCGACGAGGCCGCGCACGAGCGCGCGGAGCCAGAGGCCGGTCCCGCCCACGACGATCGGCGACCGGCCGCGCCCCGCGATGTCGGCGATCGCGCGGTCGGCGAGCGCCGCGTAGCCGGCCGCGTCGATCGCCACCTCCGGCTCGACGACGTCGATCAGGTGGTGGCGCACGCCGCCGAGCTCCGCCGCGGTCGGCTTCGCGGAGCCCACGTCGAAGCCGCGCACCACCTGCACGCTGTCCGCGCCGACGAGCTCGCCGTCGCGCCGCCGCGCGAGCTCGATCGCGACCTCGGTCTTGCCGGCGGCGGTCACGCCCGCCACGATCACGATCCGCGTCATCGCCCCAGCCGGCGCTCGAGCTCCGTGAACCCGACCGAGTAGATCACGGGGCGCCCATGGGGGCAGTGGCCGCCGAAGTCCTCGACCGCGTCCATCGATCGCAGGAGCGCGCGGCACTCGTCGGGCGAGAGCGGATCGCCCGCGCGGATCGCGCCGTGGCACGCCATCGTCGCGAGCGCCATGTCGACGGCGTCGCCGAACGCGCGCTCGCCCGCGCGCTCGACCTCGACGAGCACGTCGCGGAGCAACCGCTCGGGCGACGCGCGCGCCACGAGCGCGGGCACGCCGTGCACCGCCACCGTGGTCGGGCCGATCGCCGCGACGTCGAGGCCGAGGCCGAGGAGCTCGTCGCGGCGCTCCTCGCAGAGGATCGCGTCGCGCTCGGTGACCTCTACGCGCTCGGGGACGAGGAGGCGCTGGATCGGCACCGCGCGCTCGCGGTACGCGCGGCGCAGTCCGTCGAAGCGGACGCGCTCGTCGGCCGCGTGCTGATCGATCACGTGCAGCCCGTCGCGGCCCTCGCACACGATCAGCATCTTGCGGCTCTGCCCGAGCACGCGGAGCGAGGCGAAGAAGCCCTCCTCGGAGAGGAGCGGCGCGTCGTGCGCGTTGGGGATGGGGACCGCGGGCTCGTAGGGCCGCGGCGCCGCGGCCGGGGCGAGGCCCCACGGATCGGGCTCCGCCGGCGCGGCCGCGCTCGGGGGGGGGGCGCGGCGCCGAGGCGCTCGGCCCAGTAGCCAGCCCCGCGCGACGCGGGCCCGCTCCACGCCGAGGTGCCGAGCCCGCCCGCGAGCACGCGGGTGACCGCGTCGAGCACCTCGCGGCCGCGCGCGAAGCGGACCTCGGCCTTCTGCGGGTGGACGTTGACGTCGACCTCGGTCGGATCGAGGTCGACGTGCACGACGCCGACGGGATAGCGGCCCGGCGGGAGCACCGAGCCGTACGCGAACGCGACCGCGCGCGCGAGCGCCCGATCGCGGACCGCGCGGCCGTTGACGAAGAGGTGCAGAGCGCCGGCGCCGGCGCGCGCCTGCTCGGGCGCGCCGAGCACCGCGTCGACCCGGACGCCCTCGCGCTCGCCGGCCACCGCGTCGAGCCGTGTCGCGTCGCCGATCGCCATCCGCGCGCGCTCACCGCGCGAGGCCGCGGGCAGGTACTCCGCCGCGCGGCGTCCGTCGCGGCGCAGGACGAAGCGGATCGAGGGGTGGGCGAGCGCGGCGCGTCGCACGACCTCCGCGACGTGCGCGCTCTCGGTGCCCACGGACTTCAGGAACTTCCGCCGCGCCGGCAGGTTGTAGAAGAGGTCGCGCACGGGCACGGTGGTCCCGGGCGCGCGCCCGATCGGCTCGACGGTCGGCTCGCCGCCCCCTTCGACCCGCACGCGCAGGCCGGCGAGCGCGTCGCGCTCCCGCGTCGTGAGCTCGAAGCGGCTCACCGACGCGATGGAGGGGAGCGCCTCGCCCCGGAACCCGAGCGTCAGGATCCGCGTGAGATCGTCGAGGCACGCGATCTTGCTCGTCGCATG
>JAYRVK010000681.1:0-7076 GCA_041918555.1 Sandaracinaceae bacterium | reverse complement strand
GCGCCTGGTGCTGCTCGATGATGAGCGCCGCCGGCGTGGTGCGGGGCTTCTTCCCGAAGATCTGGATCTGCGCGCAGAACTCGCAGCTGAACGGGCAGCCGCGCGTGTAGCTCATGCCCACGAACATGTACCGGTCGAGCTCGGCCAGGTCGTAGCGCGGCAGCGGCGCGGGCTCGTCGAGGTCGGGCACCTCCCGCGCCTGGTAGACGCCGCGCGAAGTGCCCGCGGCGAGGTCGGCGAGGACCGCCGGGAGGATGCGCTCGCACTCGCCGCGCACCACGTAGTCGGCGATCCCGGTGAAGTCGTCGGGCTGGAGCGTCGGGCCCGCGCCCCCGACGACGGTGGTGACCCCGAGCGCGTGGGCGCGCGCGACGAGGGCCTCGATCGGCTTGATCTGCGGGCCCTTGCCCGAGATGAACACCACGTCCGCCCACTCGAGGTGCGCGTCCTCGATCGGGTCGAGGTCTCCGTCGACGAAGCGCAGGTGCCACTCGGCGGGGAGCCGCGCGGCGGTGATCAGCAGCCCGAGAGGGGGGGCGGCGGACTCCCCGCCCAGCAGGCGGAACATCTCACGCGGGTTGTAGAAGGTGGCGTCGGCGAACGGTGGCCGCACGAGGAGGCACCGCACGGCGCCGGCGTGCGCTCGAATCATGCGGCCGAGGCTAGGGCGCGCGCGGGGCGCGCCCATTGATCCGGCACAACCTCCAGAGAGTGTCGCTTCCTCAATCGAGGCCAGGCACTCGCGAAGCGACGCCCATCGGCCGGATCCCCACGCGGATCGCAGGGAGCGACCGCGCGACAGCGCGTTCGAAAACGAGGGAGGGCGCCCCGGCGCGCGCTCGCGCGCGTCGCCCTCAGCTCGTCGGGATCGCTCGCTCGAAGATCCGGTAGCGCTTGTACGCCTTGCCGCCCATGCGGCGGATCGCGACGTTGACGGCTGCGTTGTCGTCGAGGGTCCAGCCGAGCTCGGCCCACTCGTAGCCGCGCGCGACGCCGCGCTTGGCGAGCTCGACGTACATCGCCGCCGAGAGGCCGCCGTAGCGCTTCACGCCGCGGAGCTCCCGCCGGATCCCGAGCGTGATGAGCCGAGCCGACTTGAGCCCGCGAACCTTCGCGCGCCAGAGGAGCTTCGCGAAGCCGAAGGGGAACAGCTCCCCGTCGAGATCGAACGTCGCCTCGTTGAGGTTCGGGAGCGCCACGCAGATCCCGACCGGCCGCCCATCGATCTCGGCGAAGAACGCGAGGTCCTCGTCGAGCACGAGCCGGAGATCCTCCGCGACCTTCGCGAGCTCTTCGTCGGTCGCGGGCACGAAGCCCCAGTTGTCGCTCCACGCGTCGTTGAAGACGTCCATCATGTCGTGGATGTCGCGGCGCAGGGTCTTCTTGCGGAACGGCCGGATGCCGACCTCGGGGAGCGAGCGCATCTGCTCCCACGCGGCGAGCGCGCGTTTCGGGATCTCGGTGACGTCGTAGCGCCACGCGATCAGGTCCTTGGCCGGCGTGAAGCCCGCGCCCAGGAGGAGCGCGGCCTGGTGCGGGCGCGAGTGCGGCATCATGAACACCGGCGGGTGCTCGAAGCCCTCGACGAGGAGCCCCGCCTCCTCGTTGATGCAGAGCGAGAGGGGCCCGCGCATGACGCGCATCCCGCGCGCCGCGAGCCACTTCTGTGCCGCGTCCAGGAGCGCGCGCGCGGCCTCGGGATCGTCGAGCGTGTCGAAGAACCCGAAGAAGCCCGTGGCGTCTTCGTAGCGCGCGAGGTGGGCGCGGTCGATCGAGGCCGAGCACCGCCCGACCACGCGATCGCCGCGGTGCGCGGTGAAGAGGGCCGCCTCGCCGTGCTGGAAGAACGGGTTCTTCGTCGGGCTCAGCCGGTCCTCGATCTCCATGCGCAGCGGCGCCACGTAGGCGGGATCGCCGGCGAACACCGCGCGTCCGGCCTCGAGGAATTCGCCGAGCGCGCGCCCGGGCGCGTGCTCCACGACGGTCACCGTCATCGTGCGGTGATGGCGTCGAGGCCGAGGGGGCCGGTTGACATGAGTCAACTAGGACGACCCCAGCCCGGGACAGAGACGTCCCGCGCAGCATGCAGCGAGTCGTCTTCATGTTCCCGGGGCAGAGCTCGCGCGACCTCGGGATGGTCGAGCGCGCGTTCGCGATGAACGACGCGGTGGCCTCGGACGTCTTCGACGAGGCGAGCGACGTGCTCGGCCGCGACCTCCGCGCGCACTTCCTCGGCGGCGACGGCATGTTCGCGACGAACCGCGACGTGCAGCTCGGCGTGTTCCTCACGAGCCACGCGCACCTCCGGGCGCTCGAGGCGAGCGGCGTCCGGGCCGAGCTCTCGCTCGGCCTCAGCCTCGGCGAGTACAACCACCTCGTCCACATCGGCGCGCTGGACTTCGCCGACGCGGTGCGCCTCGTCGACGAGCGCGGGCGGCAGTACTCGGAGGGCCCCGAGGGGGTGATGGCGGCGATCTACCCGATCGCGCCCGACGACCTCGCGCCGCTCCTCGAGGAGGCGCGGGAGCTCGGCCCGGTCGACGTGGCGGTCACCGGCTCGCCGACGCAGACCGTGATCGCCGGGGCGCGGGCCGCCGTCGAGCACGTCGCCGCGCGCGCCGACGACGAGCACCTCGCGCAGAGCGTGGTGATCGAGGACCGGTGCCCGATGCACGTGCCGCTGTTCGCGCCGGTCGCCGACGGGTTCGGGCCGGTGCTCGAGGCGGCGCCGTGGCGGCGCGCGGAGCGGCCGTACCTCCCGAACGTCGAGGGCCGACACATCCCGACGAACGGCCCGTCCACGTTCGTCGAGCCGCTGCGGCGCCACGTGTGCGAGACCGTGCGCTGGCGCGAGTCCATCGACTTCCTCTTCGAACGCTTCGAGGCGCTCGCGTTCGTCGAGGTCGGGCCACGCCAAGCGCTCACGAACCTCCTCTCGCCGCGGTGGCACCGCGCGCCGCGCTACGCGACCGACGACCCCGAGCAGCCGGGACAGAGCTTCGCCCGCCTCGTCGAGGAGCTGCGCGATGGATCCTGAGGAGCTCTCCGCGCTCGCCCGCACCGCCAAGCGGCGGCGGATCTGGTCTCCGTCGGAGACCACGCGGGCGGTCGACCACGGCCGTGGGGCCGTCGAGCGCCTCCTCCCCCACCGCGACCCGTTCCTCTTCGTCGATCGCATCACGCACGTCGATCTGACGCAACACGCCTTGACGGCACACCGGACGGTGCGCGCCGACGACCCCGTGTTCGTCGGTCACTTCCCGGGCTATCCGCTCTACCCCGGCGTCCTCCAGCTCGAGACGATGGGGCAAGCGGGGATCTGCCTCGCGCACTTCGTGCGCCAGGGCACCCACGCGATCGCGCCCGAGGCCCGGCCCGCCGAGGTCCGCGCCTTGAAGATCCACACCGCGCTGTTCCTCGAAGAGGTCCGACCCGGGGCCGAGCTCGCGATCGACGCGCGCCTGCTCTCGGACGACTCGATGACCGCGGTGTGCCTCGGTCAGCTGCGACAGGGCGACGCCATCGCGTCGCTCGCGGTCATGGAGGTGTACTTTGTCGACGAAGCGTAGCCGCATCGCGGTGACCGGGATGGCGATCAACACGCCGCTCGGGGACACCCTCCCCGCCTACCTGGACGGGCTCCTCGCGGGCCGCTCGGCGGTGAGCCGCTGGAAGACGCTCGACGTCTCCCGCTGCTACTCCAAGGTCGGCGGCGATCTCTCCGACTACGACGTAGCCGCGAAGCTCGCGCGCCTCGAGGGCGCCCTGCGACCCGAGCTGTACCAGCGCCTGCGCAAGCTCGTGAGCAAGGCCCCGTGGTCGACCAAGCTCAGCATGCTCCTGGCGGCCGACGCGTGGATCGACGCGGGCCTCGGCGCCGCGGGCTTCGACGAGCGCCGCGTCGCAGCCATCGTCGCCGGGCACAACATCAACTTCAACTACCAGTACGAGAACCGGAAGCAGTACGCCGAGGAGCCCGATTGGATGGACGGGATGCTCGCGCTGACCGGCCTCGACACCGATCACGCGGGCTCCATCTCGGAGGCGCTCCAGATCAAGGGCCCGACCTACACGATGGGCTCGGCCTGCGCGAGCGGGAACCACGCGCTCCGCGCCGCGATCGACGAGATCCGCTACCACGGCGTCGACTGCGCGCTCGCGGTCGGCGCGGTCCTCGACTTCTCACCGGTCGAGCTCCACGCGATGGCGCTCATGGGCGCGATCACGTTCGAAAGCTTCAACGACGACCCCGAGCGCGCGAGCCGGCCGTTCGACACCAAGCGAGAGGGCTTCGTGCCGTCGCACGGCGGCGGCGTGCTCGTCGTCGAGGACTGGGACGCGGCGATCGCGCGCGGCGCGCGTATCTACGCCGAGGTGATGGGCGTCGAGGCCAGCTCCGACGGCAACCACCTGCCCTCTCCGTCCGAGGAGAGCCAGACGTGGCTGATGTCGCGTCTCGTCGAGGAGTGCGGGCTCCGCCCCGCCGACATCGACTTCATCAGCGCGCACGCCACCTCGACGCCGCTCGGCGATCGCACCGAGATCCGCTCGATCAAGAACGTCTTCGGCGAGCACGCCTACCGCCTCAAGCTGAACGCGCCCAAGTCGATGCTCGGCCACACGTGCTGGGCCGCGCCGATCGTGGAGAGCGTCGCCGCGATCCTCCAGATGCGCGCGGGCCAGCTCCACCCGTCGATCAACGTCTTCGAGCGCGACCCGGAGATCGACCTCGACGTCTGCGACGGGCCCGGGCCCGTCGCGCACGAGTCGCGGTACTGCCTGAAGAATTCGTTCGGCTTCGGCGGGATCAACTGCGTGAGCATCCTGCGCAACCCGTGGGAGCTCGCGTCGTGATCTTCTTCGTCACCGGGGGCTCGCGGGGCATCGGCGAGGCGATCGTCCTCGAGGCGCTGCGCGAGGGCCACGACGTCGCCTTCACGTATCGATCGAACCGGGACGCGGCCGAGCGCGTGCTCGCGCGCGCGGCGGACCTCGCGCCGGGACGGCGCTGCGTCGCGTACGCGCTCGACGTGCGCAGCTCGGCCGCGGTCGAGGAGGTCGCGGACCGCGTCCTGGACGACCTCGGCGACGTGCAGGTCGTCGTGCCCAACGCGGGCATCGCGATCAACGGCCTCGCCGCGAACATGACGGACGAGGAGTGGCGCGAGGTGATCGACACGAACCTCACCGGCGCCTTCTACGTGGTACGCCAGTTCCTCCCGACGCTGGTCGCGAACCGCTTCGGGCGGATCATCCTCGTCTCCTCGATGGGCCGCGGCGGGGTGAGCGGGCAGGCCGCGTACGCCGCGAGCAAGGCCGGCCTCATCGGCCTCGGGCGCACGCTCGCGAAGGAGTACGGCAAGCGCGGGATCACCACGAACACCATCGTCCCGGGGTTCATCGAGACCGACATGACGGTCCACGGGATGAGCGAGGACAACCGGAAGTTCTGGCTCCAGTACTGCCCGCTCGGGCGGCTCGGCGAGCTCTCGGAGGTCTCGAAGGTCGTCACGTTCCTCGCGTCCGAAGGCGCCGGGTTCATCAACGGGCACGCGATCGACATCACGGGCGGGCTGGAGTGGGCGCCGTGAGCGCGCGCGTCGGCATCGAGAAGATCCGCGTCGAGCCGACGTCGCTCGCGCTCGACATGCGCGAGCTCTGCGCGGCGCGCGGCCACGACTGGGCCGACATCCGCGACGTGATGATGATCGAGGAGCGCGGGGTGTGCGCTCCGTGGGAGGACCCGGTCACCCTCGCGGTCAACGCCGCCGAGCCGATGCTCACCGAGGAGGACCGGCGCGACGTCGAGCTCCTGCTCGTCAGCACCGAGAGCGGCGTCGACGCCGAGAAGCCGCTCGCGGCGTGGGTGCACCGCCACCTCGGGCTCTCGCCGCGTTGCCGCACGATGGAGCTGAAGCACGCCTGCTACGCGGGGACCGGCGGTGTGCAGCTCGCCGCGCGCTGGGCGCAGGCGACGGGCAAGAAGGCGCTCGTCATCAACGCCGACAAGAGCCGGATGCACTTCGGCAAGCCCTACGAGTTCGTGATGGGCGCGAACGCCGCGGCGGTGCTCGTCTCGACGAGCCCGCGGATCCTCGAGCTCGAGGTCGAGCGTTACGGCCTCCACGCGCACGAGGTCGACGACCTCACGCGCCCCACCTCGAAGGTCGAGACCGGGAACTCGGAGACGAGCCTGCTCTCGTACATGGAGTCGCTCGTCTCCGCGCTCGAGGACTACCGCGACCGGCTCGGCGAGCCGCTCGACTACGACCGGTACTTCGCGAGGAACATCTATCACATCCCCTTCGGCGGCATCACGATCAACGCCCACCGCACCGCGCTGCGCGTCTTCGGCGACGTGTCGAAGAGCGCCGCGCGGGAGCACTGGGAGCTCAAGACCCGCCCCTCGCTCCGCTACCCGGCCCGGATGGGCGGCTGCTACGGCTCGAGCACGTTCATCGCGCTGCTCTCGCTGATCGATCACGACCCCGCGATCCGCGCGGGCGATCGGGTCGGGCTCTTCGCCTACGGCTCGGGCTCGTGCGCGGAGTTCTACAGCGGCCGCCTCGGCGAGGACGCGCGGGACGCGGCACGTGAGGCCGACCTCGGCGGCGTCCTCGACGCGCGCAAGCGGATCTCGGTGCGCGAGTACGAGGAGTGCGAGCTGGAGCACCAGGCGTGGATCGACGAGGGTGACTACCGCGTGAGCCGGAACGGGCTCGGCGGCTGGTACGCGCAGCGCTACGCCGGACGCGGCCGCCTCGTGCTGGTGGGCTGTAAAGACCACTTCCGGATCTACGAGCGAAGCTGACGTGGAGCCCTGCGTCATCGAGCTCCCGCCGACCCTCACGCCGGCTGCGATCGCGAGGCTGGAGCGCTGCCTCGAGGAGGCCGCGGCCACCCCCGCGCGCGTCCTCGTGCTCACGGGCTCCGAGCCGGGCGCGTTCTGCCGCGGGCTCGACCTCGGCGCGCTCGCGCGCGAGGCCGACGCGGGCGCGGCCGTGCGCGCGTTCGCCCGGTGCCTGCGCGCGCTCCTCGAGGCGCCCCAGCCGACGATCGCGGTGGTGGCCGGCGAG
>JAYRVK010000680.1:0-8983 GCA_041918555.1 Sandaracinaceae bacterium | reverse complement strand
TCGGCGAGTATCCGGGCCTGATCGACGGCGACGGCGAGGTCCGGGGCGAGCTCGTCGAGCTCGACGACCCCGCGGCCGCGCTCGCGGAGCTCGACGAGGTCGAGGAGTTCCTGGGCTACGGCCGCGCGGGCTCGCTGTACCGCCGCGTGATCGTGCGCGCGGACGGAGAGCCCGCGTGGACCTACCGCTGGCTCGGCGCGCCGGGCCCGCGCATCGCGTCGGGGGACTGGCGGCGCCGCTGACGGTGTAGGCTCCGCCGATGCGCGCCGCCCGCATCCACGCCTACGGCCCGCCCGAGGTCCTCGTGGTCGACGAGGTCCCCGCGCCAGCGCCCGGCCCGCGCGATCTGCTCGTCGAGGTGCACGCCTCCTCGGTGAACCCCGTCGACGCCAAGATCCGTCAGGGCGGCCAGCGCGCCCTCATCCACTACCGGCTCCCCTGGATCCTCGGCCTCGACTTCAGCGGCGTCGTCGTCGGCGTCGGCAAGCGCGTGACGCGCTTCCGCGTCGGCGACGAGGTCTACGGCTCGCCGACCCACCGCCGCCCCGGCTGCTACGCCGAGCGCGTGTGCGTCGACGAGCGCGCCGCGGCGCGCAAGCCCGCGAACCTCACGCACGCCGAGGCCGCCTCGATCCCGCTCGTCGGCCTCACCGCGTGGGACGCGCTCGTGGTGAAGGGCCGCTTGCGGAGCGGACAACGCGCCTTGATCCATGCGGGCTCGGGCGGCGTCGGCACCTTCGCGATCCAGCTCGCCAAGGCGCTCGGCGCGCACGTCGCCACCACGTGCAGCGAGCGCAACGCCGACCTCGTCCGCGGCCTCGGCGCCGACGAGGTGATCGACTACCGCGCGCAGCGCTTCGACGACGTGCTCCCGGTGCGGAGCTACGACTTCGTCCTGGACGCCCTCGGCGGCGAGGAGCGCGAGCGCTCCTTCCGCGTGCTCCGCCGCGGCGCGCGCCTCGCGACCATGATCGGGGGCTTCCCCGAGGCCGCGAAGAAGCACGGCCCCTGGCGCGGCGCGATCGTGGCGCTCTCGGGCCTGGTGTCGCTGACCGTGCGCGGCCGCGTGCGGCACGGCGTCTCGGTGCAACACGTCTTGCGAGAGACGAGCGGCCGCCTCCTCGAGCCGATCACCGCGCGGATCGAGCGCGGCGCGATCCGCCCCGTGATCGACCGCGTGCTCCCGCTCGGCGAGATCGCGGAGGCGCACCGCCTGATCGAGACGGGGCGCGCACGCGGCAAGATCGTGATCGACACGCGCGCGTGAGCGGGCTCGACGTCGCCGCGTTTCGCCGAAAGAAGGGAAGTCGAGAAGGAGAGAAGGGGAGAGCGGACGAGCCGGAGCTCGCAATCGGGGCTCGCGAATCGTCCTCGAGACCCGATCGCGAGCGCTCGCGATGCGCGGTCGAAATCGACGCCCAGTCGAGAGGACTTCTCGAACAGCCGTCGAAATCGACGCCCAGACGAGAGGACTTCTCGAACAGCCGTCGATTTCGACGCGCAGTACTCGATCGCGCCGCGAAGGCTACGCGAAGACCGTCGCCGCCAAGTGATCGAGCAGCGCGAGCGCCGTCCGCGCGTCGGGCACGCCGGCGCGCTCGACGAGCGCGGGGTCCGGTTCGGTCTGGGCCTCGGCGCGCAGCTCGGCGAAGGCGCGGGCCTTCGCGATCGCGAGCTCGGCGCGCTCGGCGTCCGTCAAGCGCGGCTCGATCCACTGCGCGATCTCCCACGAGAGCGACGCGTGGCGGGCCTCGTCGTCGGCGATCGCGGCCATCGCGGCCGCGACCTCGGGGTCCGCCGCGGCGTCCGCTTGCCGGCACGCGGCCAGCGCGCCGTAGGTCTCGCGGATGCAGCCCTCGATCGCGTTCTCGAGCGCGATCGCGTAGAGCGGCCGCACCGGGTGCGGGACGACGGCCGCCGCGATCGGCTCGGCGCCGAAGCGCCGCGCGAGGCGGGCCATCGCGGCGTGGTGGCGGACCTCGTCGCGCGCCGCCGCGCGCGAGGCCTCGATCAGCGCGGTGGGCGCGCCGTGCGCGTAGAGCTCGGTCGCGACGCCGTCGAACGCGTCGACCGCGCTCTCCTCGAGGCGCGCCATCGAGGCGAACCAGCGGCCGAGCGGGTCGCTGGGGACCTCGCCCTCGACCGGCAACAGACCCTCGGGGCGGCGCCCCTCGCAGCCCCAGTCCTCGAGCCGCTCGACCTCCTCGCGGGAGAGCTCCGTCATCGTTCCGTCGGTGCCCACGAAGAACAGGTAGCGGGTGACGATCACCGGCGAGCCGCAGCCGCCCGTGGTCTGGGTCGCGATCACCTCGTAGCCGCCGACCACCTCGCGCACGCCGCTCCGCGCGAGGTCGTCGCACACGATCGAGTAGCCCGCGTGCCAGACGCGCAGGAGCGCCTCCGCCGCCGTGTCGATCGGGCCGAGGAGCGCGAGGAGCTCGGCCTCGGTCTGGTGCGCGCGGACCTCGTCGCCGTCCGTGGTCATCAGGTAGTTGCCCCAGGTCGCCTCCGTCAGCGCGGTGATCGCGGCCTCGCACGCGGCCGCGTCGGTCGCGGCCCCGCACTCGGTGCCGAGCACCTCGGAGGGCTCGCTGAACGGCGCGAGGCCGCGCGCCGCGTAGCGCGCGATCGAGTCGTGCTCGGTCGCGGGGCGGATGCCGGGCAGGGCGTGCCAGACGCCGTCGACGCACTCGGGCGCGCTGAGCTCGTCGCCCGGCGGGAAGTGCGACGACGAGCAGCCCGCGGCCGCGAGGCCGCCCGCGACCACGGACGCGCGCGCGAGCTCGCGCAGGTAGTCGCCGAGGTGCCGCGGCACGTTCGCGCGGATGATCGCGCGGAGCTCCGCGAGGGCCGGAGAGACGGGGACCACGGGCGGACGTCGAGGCATGCGGGCGCTCTCAGCACCGCGCATGCCACGCCCGGCCGGCACAGGCTGGCTCACTCGGGGAGCCGCCCGGTGAGGAGGTAGTTGCCGCCGACCGCGGGGTCGCCGGCGCTGACCCACTCGCGGTAGCGGCGCTCGATCGCGTCCATCGAGAGGCGCCCCGCGCCCTCGGCGTCGAGGTGCGCGAACGCCTGCCGCGGGTCCGCGTCCGAGCCGATCGCGGCGAGGTAGACCGCGTAGTCGTCGGCGTCGATGAAGCCGTCGCCGTCGCGGTCGAGCACCGCGAACGTCGCGAGCACGTGGTCTTGCGCCGCGCGCGGGAGCTCGCCGCCCTCCTGCGCGTGCTCGTGCACGTCGACGAAGAACCCGACGAGCTCGTCGAAGCGGACGCTGCCCTCGCCGCGCCCGTCCATCGGACCCGTGATCGAGGCCCAGAGGGCCTGCGTCGTCGCGCGGAGGCGCGAGAGCTCCGGCGAGTCGCCCGGGAGCCGCAGCTGCTCTTGCACCGCGCTCGCGTAGTGGCCGAGGTCGTTGCGATCGATCCGGCCGTTGCCGTTGCGGTCGAGGCACTGGAAGTAGTCGGCGTACTTGTCGCGCCGGAACCGCCGGTCGGGCGAGGGTCTCCACCACATGGGCGCGCAGCGTAGCCCAAGGGCGGGTATCGTGCGCGCCGTGGCGGAGCCGAAGCGATCGCTCGGGCGCGGGATGGTCTCGGATCTGCGCGAGCTCCTGAAGGCGCCGCGCGATCTGTGGCTCGTCTACGCGGCGAAGCTCACCGAGAGCATCGCGTACTTCGCGGTCGTCAACATCCTGATCCTCTACCTCCACGACGACCTGCGCTTCAGCGACGAGACCTCGGGCACGATCTTCGGCGCGACGTTCACCGTGGTCTCGCTCCTCGTGTTCGTGAGCGGGGTGATCGCCGACGCGATGGGCAAGCGGCGCGCGCTGATCGTCGCGGCGGCGACCCTGATCGTGGGGCGCGGGCTGCTCGCGTTCTCCGAGGTGCGCGCGCTCCCGCTGCTGGGGCTCGCGATCGGGTGCTGGGGAGTCGCGACGATGAAGCCGGTCCTCATCGCGGCCGTGAAGGCGAAGGCGCCCGAGAACCCGGCCGAGGCGTGAGCGCCCTCGCGATGCGCATGGACCCGCGCGGCATCGAGAGGGCATCATCCCGCCCATGAACATCTCCGCTCAGGGACTCCGCGGCCTGCGCCTCGCGGCCGCCTTCTCGCTCCTCGCCGCCATCCTCGCCTGCGGCGGGGGCGACGCCGACGACTCCCCGCCCCCGGTCCCCTCGGTCGCGCCCGTGGTCGCGCCCTCGCCGACCTCACCGACCGCGCCTACCGCGCCGACCGCGCCGGCCGCGGCCACCTCGCTGGTCAACCTCACCTCCGGGTTCCTCCCGGATCCGCACACGGCGACCGGGACCGCCGGCGGCTCGCTGATGGCCAACACGATGGACCCCAGCTGCCGCGGCAACGTCCCGGCCGTGCCCCAGCACACGCTGATGCTCGGGAGCGACTTCTCGAACCTGCGGATCCTGGTGAACAGCGCCGGCGATCCGACCCTCGTCATCCGCGGTCCGGACGGCGTCTACCGCTGCAACGACGACCACAACGGCCTCCAGCCGGAGGTCTCGGGGCAGTTCCCGCAGGGCACCTACCAGATCTGGGTCGGCGTCTTCGCGGGGATGGGCGAGCCCTACACGATCGGGTTCACCGAGCTCTCCTCGGTCACCACGTCGTCGCTCCCGCTTCCCTGAGCTCCGTCCCCGGGCGCGGGTATCGGCCCGGATTTGCTGACCGCGCGCGGGTCGTCCCGGTACACTCGCATCGTGGATGATCCGCTGGAGCGGTTTCGGCAGCGCGACCTCGCGCACGCCGCCGAGGCCCGTCCCACGTACGAGCAAGATCTCTTGCTGTTCGAGCACGCGGGCGTCTCCTACGCGGTGCCCGCGGGCGCGGTCGACGTCGTGGTGGCGTGGAACGAGCCCGCGCCGCTGCCGGCCTCCGTCGCGGGCTTCGCGGGCGTGCTCCAGGATCGCGGGCGCGTCGTCGCGATCCTCACCTCGCCCCTCGCGCGGCCGCGGCGGGCCGAGGCCGTGGATCGGCGGATCGTGATCTGCGCGACGCGCCGCGGCTTCATCGGGCTGCCCTGCGAGCGGACGAGCGAGGTCGGTCCCGTCCAGCTCGCCGCCCCGCCGATCCCCGGCGAGGTCGTCGACTCGTCGCGCGGCCCGCTCGTGTTCGTGGATCCCGAGCTGCTCGTCGAGGAGCTCGCCGTCGGAGCCGTCGCGTGACCATCGATCGCGCGGACGTGCTCGTGATCGACGACAGCGACATCGCGCGCGCGACGATGGTGCGCTCGCTGACCCAGGCCGGGCTCGAGGTCCTCGATCTCCCCTCGCCGATCGGCGCGACGCGCAGCATCGTGCGGCACCACGTCCAGCTCGTCGTGATCGACATCAACATGCCGAGCATGCGCGGAGACAAGCTCGCCGCGCTCTTCCGCAACAACGACCGGCTGCGCGAGCTCAAGCTCGTGCTCGTGTCCGGGACGGAGCCCGAGCGCCTCGCGCAGCTCGCCCAGGAGGTCGGGGCCGACGGCGTGGTGTCCAAGGCGGCCGGCGCCGACGCGCTCGTGCGGATGGTGCGGCAGCTGATCGAGGTGCGGCGACGGTGACCCAGGTGGTGCTGCTGTCGCACGGAGGCGTCGCCTGCGCCCTGCCGGCGGCGCAGGTCGTCGGCGGGCTGCGGGCGGACGTGCCCGAGATCCAGCTCTTCGAGCGCGCCGAGGACGCACCGCGCCGCACCCTCGTCGTCGAGACGCGGCGCGGCCCTCGGGCGGTGCGCTGCAAGGAGGCGCGCTTCTCGCGCCTGGACGAGCACGCGCTCCTGCCGGTGCCCCCGCTCCTCGCCCGACGGATGGGGCTGCCGCACGTGGTCGGCCTCGCCGGCGCGGAGGGCGGGCTGCTCTGGCTCGTGGACCTGGACCGCTGGGAGGAACGATGAGCGGCCTTCGGATCTCGGTGCGGTGGAAGATCGTGATCCTGCTCGCCCTCGTGGTCGGCGCGATCACCGCCCTCGACGCCTGGCTCGTGCCCACGCGCGCGGCCGAGGCGGAGCGGCAGGCGCTGCGGCAGCGCTCGCAGGCCAGCGCGGCGATGCTCGCGGACGCGATCCGGCCCGCGCTCGAATTCGAACAGCCCGACGCGGCGCAAGAAGGCTTGCGTGCTGCGCTCGCGGATCCGCTGATGGTCTGGGCCGCCGCCTACGACCGCGAGGGACGGCGCATCGCCGCGGTCGGCGACGGGAGCCCGAGCGGGCGCTCGCGCGCGCAAGCGCTCACGCACGCGGAGAGCGGGCAGGTCGCGGGGCTCGCGGAGATCACCACCGCCGACGGCGCGCAGCTCGGCTGGGTCGGGGTGGGCCTGCGCGCCGACCTCGTGCTCGAGCGCCGCGCGTCCGCGCAGCAGACGATCGCCATCCAGGGGATCCTCGTGGCCATCGTCGGCCTCGCGATCGGGTTCTGGATCGCCACCCAGATCACGAAGAGCGTCTCCGAGATCCGCCTCGCCGCCGAGCGCATCGCGCGCGGCGACGTGGATCGCGACCTCGAGCTGACGCCCTCCAACGACGAGCTCGGAGACATGGCGCGCTCGTTCCACCAGATGAACGAGCGGCTGCGCGAGCTCTCGCGGGCCGCGGCGCGCGTCGCGGACGGCGACCTCACGGGGAGCATCGGCGGCGAGGGGCAGCTCTACGTGTCCTTCCGCCAGATGGTCGAGTCGCTCCAGGGGCTCACCACGCGGATCGCGACGAGCAGCGAGTCCGTCTCGAGCGCGGCGGCCGGGATGTTCTCGGCGGTGCGCGAGCAGCAGACCCTCGCGACGCAGCAGACGAGCGCGCTCGAGGAGATCCGCAAGACGCTCGAGTCGCTCACCGAGGCGGCCGAGGACGTCGCGGAGGATGCGAAGTCCGTGCGCGAGATGAGCGGGCGCACCCTCGAGAGCTCGCAGCGCATGGCCGAGCACACCCGGCTCGTCAGCGCGCACTCCGATCGCATCGGCGAGATCCTCTCGCTCATCCAGGACATCGCGGACCGCTCGGATCTGCTCGCGCTCAACGCCGCGCTCGAGGGCACCAAGGCCGGCGAGGTCGGACGCGGCTTCTCCCTCGTCGCGGCCGAGATGCGGCGGCTGTCGGAGCACGTGATGGACTCGGTGCGCGACATCCGGAAGCTCGTGGCGGACATGCGCGCGGCGTCGCACTCGTCGGTCCTCGCCACCGAGGAGAGCACCAAGCTGGCGAAGGACGCGGCGTCGGCCGCGGTGAAGATCTCGGAGGCGGTGCGGCGGCAGCAGGAGGGCACCAATCAGGCCAAGGTCGCTGCCGACGAGGTCGTGCGCGCGGTGAACGAGTCGCTCTCGGGCGCGGAGGACACGACGGCGTCGGCGGAGTCGCTGCTCGAGCTCTCGCACGAGCTGAAGAACACGCTGCGCGCCTTCAAGACCGGACCCGAGGCCTGAGCGCGAGGCGGGCATGGACGACGGCGATCTGGTCCGCATCTACTGGCGCGAGGCCGAGTCGCGCGTCGGCAAGCTCACCGATCTCTGGCTGTCCGTCGAGGAGGGATCGAGCCCCGCCGCGGCGGAGGAGCTCACGCGGCTCCTCCACACGATGAAGGGCGAGGCGCACATGCTCGGGCTGCGCGAGTGCGCGGAGCTGGTGCGCGCGATGGAGGAGGCCGCGCTCGCCGCGCGGGCCGGCGTGCCCGAGGGGCTCGGGGACGTGTTCCTCACCGCCGTCGACGCGATCGCGGTGATGGCGACGAACGGCGCCGAGGGGGCCCCGGGCCTCGCGGAGCTCGTCGCGCAGCTCGACGGGACCGCGGGCACCCCGCACCGGCGCGCGCCGACGATCGCCCCGCGCGACGTCACCGCCACCCACGACCCGAGCGTCCTCGAGTCGCAGGAGGTGCGCGGCGCGAGCGAGCCCTCGCTCCTCGATCCCACCGCGCTCTCTCCGCTCGTCCACGAGGCGAAGCGGCTGCACCTCGAGCAAGCCCTCTTGCGCCCTCAGCTCCGCGAGATCCGGCGCATGCTGCGCGCGCTGCTCGCGGAGATCGATCCCTCGCTCGCGATCGAGACGCTGCACGAGCGCATCGTGAAGACCCTGAGCTACGGCACCGAGCTCGAGCGGCGGATCACCGATCTCAACGCGTCGTGGTCGAACAACGAGTTCTCGCTGAGCATGGCGCTCGAGCAGATCGACGAGACCGTGCGCGCCGCCGCGATGGTGAGCGTCGGCGCGCTCGAGGCGCAGGTCCACCGCACCGCGCGCGGCGCCGCGTCGACCGTCGGCAAGCGCGTGCGCGTCGCGTTCTCCGGGGACGCGTACGTCGACGCGACGGTCGAGCGCTCGCTCGGGCCGGCGCTGCTGCACCTCGTGCGCAACGCGGTCGACCACGGGATCGAGGCCCCGGCGCGGCGCACGGAGCGAGGCAAGCCGTCACAGGGCCTCGTCGAGGTCAGCATCCAGCAGAGCGACTCGAGCGTGCACGTCGTGGTGCGCGACGACGGAGCCGGCGTCGATCTCGAGCAGCTCCGGGACAAGGTCGCGCGCCTCGACCCCGAGCGGGTCCCGCAGAGCGAGCAAGAGCTCTTGCAGCGGATCTTCGATCACGGCGTCACCACGCGCGACGCGGCCACCGAGCTCTCGGGCCGCGGCGTCGGCCTCGACGTGGTGGCCAGGCAGGTGCGCGCGCTCGGCGGCACCGTCCGCGTCGAGTCGGAGCTCGGGCTCGGGACGACCTTCGAGCTCGTGCTGCCGACGATGCTGCGCGCCGACGTGGTGGTGCCCGTCACCGTCGCCGGCGTGCGCCTCGCCTTCGCGGCGCGCGGCGTGGAGGGCGTGCAGAAGATCGGCGAGCCCATCGCCGACGCCGACGGCTGGCGGCTCGCGCGCGGGGAGGCGGGCACCGCGGAGCTCCTGCCGCTCTTCGACCTCGGCGCGGTGTTCGGGGCGTCGCGCGAGCCCGAGCCCACCGACGCGGCGATCGTGGTCCGCCACCGCGCCGGCGCGTTCGCCGCGCGCGTCG
>JAYRVK010000679.1:0-4752 GCA_041918555.1 Sandaracinaceae bacterium | reverse complement strand
GGCGCCGGCGGCGATGAGCGCCTCGGGGCGGTGCGTGGTGGCGCTCGGCGGGAACGCGTTCGCGTCGCCCGGGGCGCCGCTCACCATGGCGGGCCAGCTCGACTTCGCGGCCGAGGTCGTCACCGCGCTCCTCGACGCGCTCGGCCCGGCGCGGCCGCTCGTGATCACGCACGGCAACGGGCCGCAGGTCGGGCACATGCTCACCCGCGTGGAGCGCGCGCTCGGCGAGGCCTACGCGGTCCCGCTCGACGTGTGCGTGGCCGAGACCGAGGGCGAGCTCGGGCACGTCCTCGCGCTGACGCTCCACAACGACCTCGCGCGGCGCGGGCTCTCGCGCTCCGTGGCGAGCCTGCTCACCCAGGTCGTCGTCGACGTGGACGATCCCGCGTTCCACGCGCCGACGAAGCCCGTCGGCCCGTTCTACGACGCGGCGCGCGCACGGGCCCTCGCCGCGGAGGGCTTCGCGATGCGCGAGGACGCGGGGCGCGGGCACCGCCGCGTGGTCCCGAGCCCCGAGCCGCGGGAGCTCCTCGGCGTCGAGGTGGTGGGACCGCTCCTCGACCACGGCGCGATCGTGATCGCGGTGGGGGGGGGCGGCGTGCCGGTGGTGCGCCGCGGAGGGCGGATCGACGGCGTGGAGGCGGTGGTCGACAAGGACCTCGCCTCGGCGTCGCTCGCCGACGCGATCGGCGCCGAGCTGCTCCTGATCGTGACGGGCGTCGACGCGGCCTACCGCGACTTCGGCACGCCGCGCGCGGTCCCGCTGCCCCGGCTCGCGCCGGAGGACGTGCGCGCCCTCGCCGCCGACGGGCACTTCCCTCCCGGGAGCATGGGGCCGAAGATGGAGGCCGCCGCGCGCTTCGCCGAGCGATCCGCGGGCCGCCGCGCCGTGATCACCAACGTGTCGAACATGCAAGAGTCATTGCGGGGCGCGGCCGGCACCACGGTGGCACGCGTCGAGGAGGGCCGATGACGGACCGCTGCATCGTGATGGGCGCCGCGGGGCGCGACTTCCACGACTTCCTGACGTTCTTGCGGGAGCGCCCGCAGCTGAAGGTCGTGTGCTTCACCGCCGAGCAGATCCCGTTCATCGACGCTCGCACCTTCCCCGCGTCGCTCGCGGGGCCGCACTACCCGGACGGCATCCCGAT
Source organism: Sandaracinaceae bacterium (assembly GCA_041918555.1). Lineage (GTDB taxonomy): Bacteria > Myxococcota_A > Polyangia > Polyangiales > Sandaracinaceae > JACKEC01. The sequence goes on along the minus strand of JAYRVK010000679.1, from coordinate 3,601 downwards.
CGAGCCCGAGTCCGAGCTCGCGCGGCTGATCGCCGAGCACGACGTCGACTACGTGTTCCTGTCGTACAGCGACCTCGCGCACGAGGAGGTCATGCACAAGGCCTCGATCGTCCAGGCGGCGGGCGCGAGCTTCGCGTTGCTCGGGCCCAAGCACACCCAGCTCGTCTCGCGGCGCCCGGTGGTGTCGGTCACCGCCGCGCGCACGGGCTCGGGCAAGAGCCCGATCTCCCAGGCCATCGCGCGGCGCCTCGCGGATCGCGGGGTCCGCGCGGCGGTGCTGCGCCACCCGATGCCCTACGGCGATCTCGCGAAGCAGGCGGTGCAGCGCTTCGCCACGCCCGCCGATCTCGACCTCCACGCGTGCACGATCGAGGAGCGCGAGGAGTACGAGCCGTACCTCGATCTCGGGCTCACGATCTGGGCCGGCGTCGACTATCGCCGCATCCTCGCGGCGGCCGAGGAGGAGGCCGAGCTCATCCTCTGGGACGGCGGGAACAACGACACCTCCTTCCTGAGGGCCGACCTCTCGGTCGTCGTGCTCGACGCGCTCCGGCCGGGGCACGAGACGCGGTACTACCCCGGCGAGACCAACCTGCGGCTCGCCGACGTGCTCGTGCTCTCCAAGGCCGGGCAGGCGAGCCCCGAGGCCCTCGCGTCGCTCCGCGCCACGGCGGCGCGCGCGAACCCCGACGCGGTCGTGATCGAGGCGGACCTCGTCGTGCACGCTCACCCCGAGGGCGCGATCCGCGGCCGGCGCGCGCTCGTCGTCGAGGACGGCCCGACGATCACGCACGGCGGGATGCCGAGCGGGGCGGGGATGATCGCGGCCCTCGCGGGGGGCGCGGCGGAGATCGTCGACCCGCGCCCGCACGCGCTCGGGACCATCGCGAAGGCCTACGCGAGCTACCCGCACATCGGCCCCGTGCTCCCCGCGCTCGGCTACTCGGACGCGCAGCGCCGCGAGCTCGAGGAGACCATCGCGCGCGCCGCGCCCGACGTGGTCGTCGACGGCAGCCCCGCGCACCTCGACCGCCTGCTCGCGATCTCCGTCCCGATCGTGCAGGTCGGCTACCGCTTCGCGCAGCGCTCGGGGCCGGACCTCTTCGCGCGGGTGGACGCGCTCCTCGCCGCGAGCGCGACGTGACCGGCCGCCTCGCGGTGGTCGCCACACCGATCGGGAACCTCGAGGACGTGACGCTGCGCGCGCTGCGCACCCTGCGCGAGGTCGACGCGATCCTCGCCGAGGACACGAGGCGCACGCGCGCGCTCTGCACGCACCACGGGATCGAGACGCCGCTCCGCGCGTTCCACGCGCACTCGTCCGAGGGCACGATCACCACGCTCGTCGAGGAGCTCGCGGCCGGCGCGGCGCTCGCGCTCGTGACGGACGCGGGCACGCCGCTCGTGAGCGACCCGGGCGCGAGCCTCGTCGCCGCGGCGGTCGCCGCGGGCGTCCGCGTCGAGCCGATCCCCGGGCCGAGCGCGCCGATCGCCGCGCTCGTGGCCTCGGGGCTGCACGTCGGCGCGTTCCGCTTCGTCGGCTTTCTCCCGCGCTCGGGCGGCAAGCGCAGGGCGGCGCTCGACGCGCTCGAGACCGCGGAGGAGGCGACGGTGCTCTTCGAGGCCGCGAACCGGCTCCCCGAGACCCTCGCGGAGCTCGCCGCGCGCCTCCCCGATCGGCGCGCCGCGGTCGCGCGCGAGCTCACCAAGCTCCACGAGGAGATCGCGCGGGGCACCCTCGCCGAGCTCCGCGATCGGTACCGCGAGGCGCCGCGCGGCGAGGTCACCCTCGTCGTCGAGGGCGCCCCCCCCCGCGAGGAGCCGCTCGACGAGGCGGCGATCCTGCGCCAGGCCCGCGCCCTCCTCGAGGAGGGCCGCCGCACCAAGGCGGTCGCCAAGGACCTCGCCGAGGCGCACGGGATCCCGGTCCGGGACGCGTATGCCTTGGTCCTGCGCGCCGCGGAGGGATAGTGGTAGCCTTGCTCCGTGCTGCTTCGACTCGCCTCAGCGACCTCGGTGGCGCTCCTCGCGCTGGCCTGCGCGGGACCCGCCGACGAACCGCCGATCGATGTGCGCGTGGAGTGGGGCCTCACGGGCTCGTCGCTCCTCCCATCGTCGATCGACACCATCCGGGTGCTCACCTGCACCGTCGACGCGGAGAGCGGCGTCGAGGCGTGCGTGCCCACGAATTGCAGCGTCGCGGGCCTCACCGGGATGACCGAGTCCGAGTCCTGCCACCCGACGATGGGCACCGAGGCGTTCGGCGACGAGCCGGTGCTCGTGCGGCGCAACCTCCCGACGGACACGCCGATCCGGTTTCTCCTCGAGGGCCAGGACATCGACGGCAACGTGACGCACACCGGCCAGGCCGGGCCGTTCCTCCTCGGCGAGGGCGAGCGGCGGCAGGTCACGCTCCGGATGTGGACGGTGGGGGAGGGCACCGCGCTCCCCGGCGAGTCGATCGGCCGCTTCCTCCACACGACCACCTGGCTCCCCGACGGGCGCCTCCTCGTCGCGGGCGGCTTCGACGCGATCGTCCCGGGCACCTGCCCCACCGACCTCGTGGTCCCCGAGGGCACGCAGTGCTTCCGCGCGACGGCGACCGACGAGGCGATCGCGATCGAGATCGGCTCCGGCCGCGTCGAGCCGATCCGCAGCGCGATGCTCGCGGCGCGGGGCGGGCACACCGCGACCGCGCTCCCTGACGGGCGCGTCCTCCTCGTCGGCGGCGCGACCGAAGCGCTCGTCGTGTTCGCGCCGATGGGCGGGATGGACAGCGGCCGCTACGCCATCCAGGTCCTGCCGCGCGACGCGACCGGCGACTCGACGGCGCACGCGAGCTTCGAGGTGTTCGACGCGTTCCTCGGTCATCGCACGGACGACCCCGACCGCGACGGCGATCCCGGCCGCGGCGGCTTCCTCGGGGTCGGCGGGACCGACGCGCCGGGCGCGACGAACCAGCCGCGGTTCCTGCACGCCGCGGCGGCGGTGCCGTCGACGGCGGGCCGCGTGGTGATCGCGGGCGGCCTCGGCGGCCCGAACAGCGCGTCGAGCTTCGAGGTCTTCGACGCGGACAAGCCCGGTGGCTACGGTTTCCACCGTGCGGCCGGGACGAACGTGCTCGGCACCGCGCGCGTCGCGCCGTCGGCGATCGGGCTGCGCGGTCAGGTCTGGATCTTCGGCGGCGCGCTCGCCGCCGACAACACGGAGCTCGCGGAGGTCTGGGAAGCGGAGGACGACGCGAACGGCGCGGTGCGCGACGCGACCACCGACAGCTCGTTCCCGAGCGACGTCGTGGGCACCCCCGAGGACCACCCCGAGTACGCGCTGATCCGACCCGCCGTCGCCTCGGTCGAGAACGGCGACGCGGCGCTGGTGGTCGGCTGGTACGGCCCGCAGTGCGAGCCGATGATGGCGACCGAGCGCTTCTTCGACGCGGCGACGACCACCGAATTCTGCAACTCGCCGATGTCCCCCGCGACGCGCTCGTTCACCGTCACCGCCGACACCGGGATCGCCGTGCCCACCGACTCGCGGCCGCAGGCGTTCGCCGAGGTGGCGATCACCGAGGACTTCGATCCGAACCGCGAGGGCTTCCGGC
>JAYRVK010000678.1:0-3078 GCA_041918555.1 Sandaracinaceae bacterium | reverse complement strand
CGGACGGCTCGCTGCTCCTGCACTCGCCGGTGAAGCTCGAGCCCGAGCTGCAGCGCGCGGTCGACGCGCTCGGGCCCGTCTCGCACCTCACCTGTCCCAACACCTACCACCACGTCTACGCCAAGCCCTGGGCCGACGCGTACCCCGACGCGATGGTCCACGGCGCGCCCGGGCTCGCGCGCAAGCGCAGGGACCTGCGCATCGATCGGACGCTCGGCACGGAGCCCCATCCCGACTGGGAAGGCGTGCTCGTCCCGCACTTCATCGACGGCTGCATGCTGCACGAGACGGTGTTCGTCCACCCCGCGACGCGCACGGTCGTCGCGGTGGACCTGACCGAGAACTTCGACACGAGCGAGCACTTCGCCACCCGCGCGTACCTGAAGATGGCCGGGATCCACGGCCGGGTCGGCTGGTCCAAGCCGCTCCACGCCCTCTACACGAACCGCCGCGCCGCCGCGCGCTCGATCGAGGCGCTCCTCGAGCACGACTTCGACCGCGTGATCATCGCGCACGGGCGGGTCATCGAGGCCGACGGTCGCGCGCTCGTGCGGCAGACGTTCGAGGGTTGGGTCCTTTGAGCCGATCGCTGCGCGCGTCCCTCGCGATCGCCGCGATCCTCGCGGGCTGCGTGCCGGATCTGGGCGGCTGGCAGGTGCAAGATCCTCCGATCCCCGGCACCGACGGCGCGATCCCGCCGCCGCCGCCCGGCGCCCGCTGCGCGCCCGAGGTCACGTGCGGGTCGTGCCCGCTGCCCTGGCTCCTCGCGAGCGTCGAGGATCTCGGCGGCGAGTGCGGCGGCCAGGTGTGGCGCTGGTCGCTGAGCGGGCCGGACGACGCGCTCTGCGCGTGCACGCCGCTCGACGCGGGCGGGCGCATCCCCGACCTCCCGTTCGCGGTGGGGTTCGTCCCGCCGCAGCGCGTCGTCGTCGCGGCCGAGGACGACCGCGTGGTCGCGATCGACGCGAGCACCGACGCGCTCGAGTGGGAGCAGCCCTACCCCTGGCAGCCGGTCGACGTCCTCGCGATCGACGACGACACCGGCCGGCCGATGGTCGCGATCGCGGGCCGCGTGCGCGGCGGCGAGGTGCGGGCGATCACGTTCTTCGACGCGGCGGGCGCGGGCGCCCCGATCGAGCGCGGCGTCAACGGGGATCTCCCGCTCGGGCTCAGCGTCGCCAGCGTCTCCCAGAGCCCCTTCGACCGCCGCTGGCTGCGCGCGCTGAAGCCGGGGAGCTACGCGGCGGCCGACGTCGACCCGTGGACCAACGAGCGCTTCGAGAGCCCGCTCCACACCCTCGCGCGCGACGGCTTCTGGCTGCACACGATCCACGCGAGCTTCGACGGTACCTTCCACCGCACGGTGTGGGCGGGCGAGCGCTCGGACCTGGACCCGCCGGTCCACGAGATCTACCGCCTCGCGCGCGCCGACGACGCGGGCGACAACCGCGTCCCGCTCGGCGAGCGATGCCAGGAGCAGCCGGACGGCGCGGACTACGACGTCGCCTGCGAGTACCTCCACGCGGTGGCCGATCCGCTGCTCAACACGAGCACCTTCGCGCTCTGCGAGCACTCGGGCTCCGCGCGCCGCATCGTGCGGATGCACAGCCACGGGAGCTGCCTCACCGTGGTCGAGCAAGGCGCCGTGCACGCGGGCGTCCGGATCAGCCGGCTCGGCCTCGCGCAGGCGAGCTTCTGGCCGTGAGGGTCGGCCTCGATCTCGATCGCATCGAGCGGCGGGGCGGCTCCCTTCCTCGACGCGATCGACACCAGGCAGGCGGAGCAACTGCGTCAGAGATGCGCGAGGCTCACGCGGACCTCGCCGCCGCCGGGGAGCGGGCTCGCGTCGAAGCCGAGCGTGGGGATGCTCGGGTCGTCGGGGTCGCCCGCGCGCACGGGGATGCGCACGGTCTCCTGGTCGGTCAGGCCCCAGATGAACAGCACCATGCCGGCGAGCTGCATCAGGCCGGTGGTGATCGGGATCGCGGGGTGCGGGGCACCGATGGCGAGCTGGATCACCGGACCGGCGAGCGGGAGGAGCGACCACGCCCACGCGTCCTCTTCGTCGGCGCCGGCGCGGTCCTCGCTGATCGCGTTCGCGAGCGGGGTGAGCGCGGCCCAGTCCAGGACGTAACCCGCGAGGAAGAGGCCCAGGCCCGTGCCCCACAGCACGGTGCGCGCGCGCGTCTCGGTGCGGTAGCCGACGATCGGACGGTGGCTGGGCGGCACGTAGCTCGGCACGTACGGGGTGCCCATGTAGACGGGCGCCGCCGGCACCGGGGCGGCGAGGTCGTCGCCGGACTGCTGCGCGTCGGCGAGCGCGCTCGAGAGCGTGAGGGCCACGGCGACGCCGCCGAGCAGGGCGCGCCGGACGCGCGTTTGGAGCGAGATCGGGCTCATGATCGTCACCTCGGGGTGGGAATGAGGGTTCGACGCGACGCTCCGCGAGATCCGGGCCCAGCGGGCCCGAGCCGAGAATTCCCGGGCGCCAGCGCGTGCCGTGCATCGCGCTGCCCGCGCGCGACGCGACCCTGCGCAGCAGCGTGCCCGCCCTATTGCCGCGACCACCACGCGCCGGGGCCGCGCGGCCGACCGGCGTCGAAGCCCGCGTCGTGGCCGGCGTCGAAGCCCGCGTCGAAGCCCGCGTCGAAGCCCGCGTCGAAGCCCGCGTCGAAGCCCGCGTCCACGCCGGCGTCGACGGGCGGCGGCGCCTCGGGGCCGTAGATCTCCTCGGCGTAGATCACGTACACGACGGCGAGGCCCGCGCCCGTCAGCGTGGTGAACGCGAACGCGAGCGTGAGGAGGATCAGGCCCCACGAGCGCCGCGGCGCGGACGGACGCGGCGGCGGCGGCGCGGAGGGCACCGCCGAGGCGGGACGGCTGAAGCGAGGAGGCGGCTCGGAGCTCATCGGAGGTCGCGTGCGATCCCGACGATCCTACCGAGTCCCTCCCGAGATGCCGAGATTCCGGCGTGCTCGAGCGTCTGCCGTCCCGGGGCGCGCAGCGCCGGCCCTCGGGCGAGGGGGACCCGTCGCACCGCGACGGGGTCGAAGGCACGCGAGCGCGTTCGGACGGGGG
>JAYRVK010000677.1:0-7379 GCA_041918555.1 Sandaracinaceae bacterium | reverse complement strand
CCGCCGGCCTCGGCGCACCGACAGGCCTCGACGTCCCCGGCGAGGCAGGCGGGCTCGTCCCCGACCCGGAGCGCCGCCAGCGGATCCTCGAGGCGACCGACGTGAAGGTGCGGCTCGCCCTCGTGTCCGACGCGATGATCGAGCTCCTCGCCCAGCTCCGCGCCCGCGGCGCGGGCGGCGCGCTGCACTGAGCCTCACTCCGCGTCGAGGAGGAAGTCGCCGAGCTCCGAGAGCAGGTGGCCCATCCGCGCGCGCTTGGTCAGGAGGTAGCCGCGGTTGTGCTCGTTCGGGACGATGTGCACGGGCAGCCGGCCGACCACGGGGACGCCGTCCTCGCGCAGCGCCTCGACCTTGGCCGGGTTGTTCGTCAGGAGGATCACGGAGCGCACCCCGAGCGCCTCGAGCATCGCGCTCGCCACGTCGTAGGAGCGGAGATCGTCCTCGAAGCCGAGCATGCGGTTCGCGTCGACCGTGTCGGCGCCCTGCTGCTGCAAGGCGTACGCGCGGATCTTGTTCCCGAGGCCGATGCCCCGGCCCTCCTGGCGCAGGTAGAGGACCACCCCCTGCTCGCGGTCGGCGATGTGGCGCAGCGCGTGGTCGAGCTGCTCGCGGCAGTCGCACTTCAGCGAGTGCAGGACCTCGCCCGTCAGGCACTCGCTGTGGACGCGGACGTGGACCGACTCGGCGCCCGCCACGTCGCCGCGCACGACCGCGAGGTGCTCGGCGCCGTCCTCCGCGCGGAACACGACCACGTCGAAGTGGCCGTACTCCGTGGGGATCGTCGCCGCAGCATACCGCTCGAGGGGGGTGCTCATCGGACTGCCCGCACTCTAGGGCCGAGCATACCCCAGTCAAGACGACCGCGTGTTGCCCCCCTCCCATCGCCGGGGCAGGCTCGGCCCCCATGAGCCATCGGCGCGAGGAGCTGCGCTTCAACGGGTGGGGCCTGCGACGCAAGACCTTCGACCTGCGCGGCCGCGACGACGAGGTGTGGGCCTTCGTGCGCGAGACGCTGGGCATGGCCTCGCTCCCGTCGACGCCGCCGGTCGGCCTCGACGACGTGAAGCTGCCCGCCGCGCGCCTCGACCCGACGGTGCTGGCGCGGCTGCGCGCGGTGACCGCCGACGATCGGGTCTTCACCGACGCCCACGAGCGCGCCTTCCACGCGGTGGGCAAGAGCTACTTCGACCTGCTCCGCATCCGCGCGGGCGAGGTGCCCGACGCGCCCGACGCGGTGGTCTATCCCGTGAGCCACGAGGAGGTCCTCGCCGTCCTCGCGCTCGCCGCGGAGGCCAAGGTCGCGGTCGTGCCGTTCGGCGGGGGCTCGAGCGTGGTCGGAGGCGTCGAGGCGCGCCGCGGCGCCGGCCACGCGGGGCTGATCACGCTCGACACGACGCGGATGGATCGCCTGATCGAGCTCGACGAGACGAGCCACACCGCGACGTTCCAGGCCGGGATCTACGGCCCGGCCCTCGAGGAGAGGCTGGCCGCGCGCGGGTACACGCTCGGGCACTTCCCGCAGTCCTTCGAGTTCTCGACGCTGGGCGGCTGGATCGCCGCGCGCGGCGCCGGGCAGCAGTCCAACCGCTACGGCGCCGCCGCCAAGCAGCTCCTGGGCGCGAAGGTCGCCACGCCGCGGGGCGGCTGGGAGATCCAGCCGTTCCCGGCCTCCGCCGCCGGCCCGAGCCTCGCGCAGCTCGTCGCCGGCTCCGAGGGCGTGCTCGGGGTGATCACGGAGGCGACCGTGAAGGTCCACCGGCTCGCGGAGGCGCGCGACTTCGTGTCGTTCCTCTTCCGGAGCTGGGAGAGCGGGACCGCGGCGGTCCGCACCATCACGCAAGACGAATTGCCGGTCTCCACGCTCCGGCTCAGCGACGTCGACGAGACCCGCTTCTACGGCGCGTTCCGGAGCGTCTTGCGACCGTCGCGCGTGCAGGAGATGGCGCTCAAGGCGCTGGGCGCCGGCGGCTACGACGAGCCGTGCGTGCTGATGGTCGGGTTCGAAGGCGCGCCCGGCACCGTGCGCACCGCGTGGCGGCAGTGCTTCGCGATCGCGGCGAAGGCGGGCGGGCTCTACGTCGGCCGCGGCCCGGGCAACAGCTGGTACGAGAACCGGTTCGAGATGCCCTACCTGCGCGACCCGCTGATGGATCGCGGGATCGGCATCGACACCCTCGAGACCTCGACGAGCTGGTCGAACGTGGACCGCCTGTACCGCGCGGTGACCTCCGCGATCCGCGGCGCGCTCGAGGCGCACGGGCACCCGGGCGTGGTGCTCGCGCACATCTCCCATACCTACCCGAGCGGCACGAGCCTCTACTTCACGTTCCTCTTCCCGCGCGACCTCGAGGACGAGATCGGCCAGTGGCGCGCCGCGAAGGAGGCCGCGTCCAAGGCGATCGCCGAGCACGGCGGGACCATCAGCCACCACCACGGGGTCGGGATCGACCACGCGCACTGGCTCGTCCCCGAGCTCGGCGCGCTCGGGCTCGACGTGATCGCGGGGGCGAAGGAGCGGGTGGACCCGCAGGGCATCCTCAACCCGGGCAAGCTGCTGCGCGGCTGACTTGGCTCATGCGCGGGCGCCTCAAGTGGGCTCGTTTCTCGTGGAACCCGGCGACAGGCTGGTCATTCAGTACGACGACGACCGAGACATGGCTCATGCACGGAGGAGACCCGCAAGTCGCCGCTACTACGACGGCTCTTCCTACTTCTACGTCGTGAGCTACGCTACCACCTCAATCAGACTACATACGTCTACCTACTCTCCATGAGTTCGTCCTCTGGAAGCAGCTTCGGGTACTGGGGCCAACTGCACACGGCGACCGGATCCACCGTGGCGGCAGGCAGCGGCTCAACACGGGATCTCGAAGTCTTCACGATAACGCAATGACGTTGCGCGGGTCGATGATTGACGCGAACTACCTACCGCTGATTTGGAGTGGCTGTCTCGCGCTCTCCACCGGCTGTGCCGAGCTCGTTCCCACCGAGGACGGAGGAAACGCGACTGCCGATAGCGGCCGTGTGCTCTGCGACGCGGTGGCCTCCGACTGCGTCGGCGGTCTCTACTACTCCGACTGTGGTGGGAGTGCGGAACCTGTGCTCGTCTGCAGTCCGAGCGATGGCTTCTGTCGATGGTACTCGGGCGGCTGCCCGGTCGGGGCTACGGTCTCCGAGTGCCCGCCCGACGACATCTGCTGTCAAGAGACCGCCGATGGCCACTGGCCTTTCGCCGAATGGACGGGCACGGGAATGGCGACGGAAGAGGCGGCGAGTCACCTCGCTGCGATGGGGGTAACCCCGGTGACGAGCCTGGAGCCGGCGGGCATCGCGGTCATCCTGGATTCCTCGATCGGAACCCCCACGCGCCCAGGCGCTAGCTGCTCGCCCGGAACGCCGCTCGAGATCTGCGAGGAACCGTTCCTCGTGAGCCGCACTCCGCGCTTGATCGGCGAGTCGCTGGTCATTCGCCTCATGAGCCGCGGGCTCCGCGCCGAGGCCGTGCTCCTCGAGGTCGTTCCTCTCGAGGGTGGCCCGAATGCGCGTGCATTCGTGAGGAACGAGCCCGATGCGGCCCGACCGGACACCCCAGTGACATGCCCGGCGCTCGAGGACCGGCTCGCTGGGCTTGTCGGCACGCTGCGGCTGAGCTCGCTCGACTGGTCAGTGCCCGACGCGGTGCATGGAGCGCTCGTCGCGACTCTCGGCGAGCACTCCATCGAGCTCGAGTTCTGATGGGTCTGGAACGCGCTCGGATCCGAGGCACCGTGCGCTCCCCTCCGACGGACGACGGTTCGCGGCCTCCCCGAGCGCACTCGACCGCCCGCGACCGCGCACGGCGCGAAGCGCCTCGGCCCGAGACCCGAAGGGGCTCGGGACGGCGTGGCGAGACCCGCAGGGGCTCGACGCGTGCGACGCGAGACCGCGCAGCGGGCTCGCAGAGCCGACGAAGGAGACGGCGTAGCCGGCTCCGTAGGCGCCCCCACTGCCGTGCCCATCGACTGCCGTGCGCTCCGAGCGCGACCCAGACAGGTTCTGATGGCCGGTAGGAGCATCGCGGCGCCGCTGGCGTAGACTGCGCGCGATGAAGCTGTCAGCGGGGGACGTCTTCGCGGGGAAGTACCGCATCGAGCGGCTGCTCGGCGAGGGCGGGATGGGCGCCGTCTACGTGGCGATCAACGAGCGCCTGCAGAAGCGCGTCGCGCTCAAGGTCCTCAGCGACCGCATCCGCGCCGAGCCCGCGCTCATCGCGCGCTTCGCGCAGGAGTCGATCGCGGCGAGCCGAGTGCAGCACCCGGGGACCGTCGAGGTGTTCGACGCGGACCAGCACCTCGGCACGCCGTGGATCGCGATGGAGCTCCTCGACGGCGAGAGCCTGGGCGATCGGCTCGCGCGAGGGCCGCTGCCCTTCGGCGAGGCCATCGACGTCGCGGTGCGCGTGCTCGACGCGCTCGCCGCCGTGCACGCCGCGGGGATCGTGCATCGCGACCTCAAGCCCGACAACGTCTTCTGCTGTCGCGACGGGCGGATCAAGATCCTCGACTTCGGGATCGCGAAGCTCGCGGTGGGCGAGATCACCGGGCAGACGGAGACCGGGCTCGCGCTCGGGACCCCGTTCTACCTGGCGCCGGAGCAGGCCTCGAGCGCGAAGGACGTGGGCCCCCGCGCGGACCTCTACTCGCTCGGCGTGGTGCTCTACCAGATGGTGAGCGGGCGCCTGCCCTACGACGCGACGAGCCTCGGCGATCTCGTTCGCCAGATGTACACGACCGGGCCGACGCCCCTCTCGAGCCGTGCGCCGCACGTGCCGCCCGGGCTCTCGACGACCATCAATCGCTGTCTCGCGGTCGACCCGATGCAGCGGCCGGCGAGCGCGCGCGAGCTCGCGGCGGCGCTCTCGTCGATCGCGACCGGCGTGGGGCCCACCGCCGAGGTGCCGGCGGGCGGCGGGATGCCCAAGACCATGGCCCTCGACGCGGGCTCGCTCCACGCGGCGATCGCCGCGCCCGCCGCGCCCGGCGGCTATGGCGGGGGCTTCGGCGCCGCGCCCAGCGCGCCCGGCGGGTTCGGGTCGGCGCCGAGCGCGCCCGGCGGGTTCGGGTCGGCGCCGAGCGCGCCCGGCGGGTTCGGGTCGGCGCCGAGCGCGCCCGGCGGGTTCGGCACCGCCCCGATGGGCGGCGGGTTCGGCGCCCCACCGCGGCCGCCGAGCATGGCGCAGACGGCCGCCCCCGTGCCGCCTTCGTCGGACGCGCGCGGCGGCGTCGGCATGGGCTGGCTGCTCGGAGGCTGCGCGCTCGTGGTCGCGCTCCCGCTCCTGCTGGTCGGGGCGGGGGCCGCCTTCTACCTGATGCTGCGCCCCGCGGACGACGACGCAGATCCCGTCCCCGTCCCCACCCCCGAGGAGCCGCTGATCGGGGTGGCCTCGCTCGCGCCGATGGCGGGGGCCGACGCCGAGCGGATCCGAATCGACGCGACCGGCGCGCCCGCGCGCGGCGCCGCCGACCCGCTCGTGACGATCGTGACGTTCAGCGAGTTCCAGTGCCCGTTCTGCGCGCGCGTCTCGCCGACGATGGAGCGGATCCTCGCCACCTACGGGGATCGCGTGCGCTACGTGTTCCGGCACCACCCGCTCGACTTCCACCAGAACGCGTGGCCCGCCGCGCAGGCCGCCCACGAGGCCTACGAGCAGGGCGGCGACGCGCGCTTCTGGGCGATGCACGACGCGCTGTTCCAGAACCAGCAGCACCTCGAGCGCGCGGATCTCGAGCGCTACGGCGGTCAGGTGGGGATGGACGGGACGCGGCTGCGCGCCGCGCTCGACGACTCGCGCCACCGCGCGCGCGTCCAGCGCGACGTCGACGCCGCGACGAGCGCCGGCGCCAACGGGACGCCCGCCTTCTTCATCAACGGGCGCCAGCTCATGGGGGCGCAGCCCTACGAGCAGTTCGTCACGGTGATCGACGAGGAGATCGCGCTCGCGAACGCGCTGCAGGACCGCGGCGTGCGCCGCGGGAGCCTCTACGCCGCGTTCCAGCGCGGCGCGCTCGACCGGCCCGCGCCCGACGCGCCCGACCCCACCGTGGCGCCGCGGCCGGACACGCCCGATCCGAACGCGATCCACCGCGTGCCGATCGAGGACTCGCCAGTGCGCGGGCCCGCCGACGCGCTGGTGACGATCGTGACCTTCAGCGAGTTCCAGTGCCCGTTCTGCGGGCGCGTCCAGGCCACCCTGCGCCAGGTCGAGGAGCAGTACGGGGCCGACGTGCGGATCGTGTTCAAGCACAACCCGCTCGCGTTCCACACGAACGCGATGCCCGCCGCGCAGCTCGCGGTCGAGGCGCACCGGCAGGGGCGCTTCTGGCCGGTCCACGACGCGCTCTTCGAGAGCCAGGCGGACCTCAGCCGCGCCACGCTCGACCGGATCGCGGCGCAACAAGGCTTGAGCCGTACGCGAGCGCGGGCCGCGCTCGACGAGAACGCGCACGCCGCGACGATCGCGCGCGACCAGGAGCTCGCGCGCTCGCTCGGGGCGACGGGCACGCCGTCGTTCTTCATCAACGGACGCAGCCTGCGCGGCGCGCAGCCACTCGCGGAGTTCCAGCGCGTGATCGATCAGGAGCTCGCGCGCGCGCGCGCCCTCGTCGCCGCCGGGACGCCGCGGAGCGCGGTGTACGACGCGGCCACGGTCCCGACCGCGGCGCCCGCCGCGCCCGCCCCCGCCGCCCCGGAGGTGGAGCGCTTCACGGTGCCCGTCCCCTCGCGCGTGCCCTCGCGCGGGAACGCGAGCGCCGCGCTCACGCTCCAGATCATCAGCGACTTCCAGTGCCCGTTCTGCTCGCGCGCGGTCCCGACGATCGAGCAGGTGGAGGCCCAGTACGGGAGCCGGGTCCGGATCGTGTTCCGGCACAACCCGCTGCCGTTCCACCAGCAGGCGATGCCCGCGGCGGAGGCCTCGATCGAGGTGTTCGATCAGGCCGGCGACGCGGGCTTCTGGGCCTACCACGATCTCTTGTTCGAGAACCAGCAGGCGCTGGATGACGCAAGTCTCGTTGCGTACGCGGGGCGGATCCCCGGGGTGGACGCGACGCGGGTCCGCGCGGCGCTCGCCGACCACCGGCACCGCGCGCGGGTGCAGGCGGACATGGACGCGTTCACCGCGGCGGGCATGCGGGTCGGGACCCCGACCTTCCTGATCGGGACGCGCCAGCTCGTCGGCGCGCAGCCCTTCGCGGCGTTCCAGGCGGCCATCGACGCCGAGCTGTGAGCGAGGCCAGGCCGGCGCGTAGCGACGGCCGTCGGCCGAGGGGGCCCCACACGAAGCGTGGGGAGCGAACGCGGCTCTGCCGCGTTCGTACTGGGGTTGGGGGCCCCAGCGCGAT
>JAYRVK010000676.1:0-2140 GCA_041918555.1 Sandaracinaceae bacterium | reverse complement strand
GGGCGCGCGCGCGCCGATCCGCGCGCTCGCCGACGAGATCCGCCGGCGCGCCGTCGAGCTCACGCGCTACGCGGTCGACCACGAGCTGCTCTCGGTGCGCGATCCGCGCGTGAGCGCGCTCGCGGTGGTCGGCGCGGTCGAGCAGCTCGCGTGGTCGTTCCTCAGCGGGGAGCTCGACGCGCCGCCCGACGAGGTCGCGCGCACGCTCATCTCGCTCGTCTTGCGAGGGATCCGCGCCTGATGCTCGACCTCGATCGCATGAACCGCATCACGCTGAGCGCGCAGCCCGTCTTCCAGCGGGTCGTCGCGTACCTCCTGTTGATGCCGAACTACTCGATCCCGCCCGGGGTCACGATCACCCTCGAGGGCGCGGAGAAGATCCCCGACGAGCCGGTGATCTTCGCGATGAACCACACCGACCGGTACAACTACTGGCCCTTCATGCTCGAGCACTGGCGCCAGCACGGCCGCTTCATCGCGACGTGGGTGAAGGGGAAGTACTACGAGAGCCCGACCGTGGGGTTCTTCATGGAGCTCACCAACAACATCCCGACGGTGAGCCGGGGCTACGTGATCACGAAAGACTTCTTGTCGACCGTGGGACGGCGCCCGAGCGACGAAGAGTACCGCGCGCTCCGCGACTGGGTGAACGCGGTGGCCGAGGGCGCGGATCTCCCGCCGCCCGAGGGCGCGCCGCGCGCGCTGCTCGATCCGCCGCGCGACATCCTGGGCCGCCGCTACGACCCGGCGCGCGAGAGCTACGCGCAGGCGGTCGACGGAGTGTTCCGCCTCATGATGCGGCGCTTCGTCGAGCTCAACGAGGAGGCCGCGGAGCTCGGGCTCGATCTCTTGATCTTCCCGCAGGGGACGCGCAGCAAGCGGTTGAGCGCGGGCCGGCCGGGCCTCTCGCAGATCGCGATGCACCTCGATCGCGCGGTGGTCCCCGTCGGCTGCAGCGGGTGCGATCGGCTGTACCCGAGCGGGAGCCCGGTCGCGAAGCCGGGGCACGTCGTCTACCGCTTCGGCGAGCCGCTGCGCCGCGCGGACGCGGCGGCGTGGGTGGAGCGCGGGCGCTTCGAGCCGTTCAGCGCGGAGGCCGAGCGCGACTTCGCGGACGAGTTCCAGCGCTACGTGGACGACGTGATGGCGCGCATCGAGCCGCTCGTCGATCCCGAGTACCGGTTCGCGTCGGACGGGGATGGCGAGATCAAGGGCTCGGATCGCTTCGTGTGAGGGACTGACGGCGGACCTCGGCGGGGAGGCCGATGCGCAGGAACACCGCGTGTGCGAGGTCCGGGTACGCGGCCTCGATCTCGGCCTGGAGCCCTTCGATCGCGCCGGGTGGCGCCGGCCACGTCGGACCCGACGCGGCGACGATCGACGCGACGCGCTCGAGGTAGGCGCGCTGCGCGCCGAGGAGCTCGGGCCCGCCGCTCGGCCCGCGGCCCGGGTGCACGCGGCGCGGGGCGAGCGCGTCGATCTCGTCGAGGCGCGCGAGCCACTGGTCGGTGAGCCCGAGCTCGAGCCAGCCGTGGTGCCCGTTCGCGACCAGGTCGCCGACGAACACGTGGCCCTCCCACTCGATCACGACGTGCGCCTCGCTCACCCCGCCGCCCATCACGTGCGCGCGCAGCCGCAGGCCGCCGGCCTCGATCGTCGTGCTCTCTGCGCCGAAGCTCTCGAGCGTGGGCGCCTCGGTCGGCCAGTCCGGCGCGTAGCGCGCGCCGAACGCGCGCGTGCGGATCGCGAAGACGTGCGGGACGAGCGCGCGGACTTGGTCGGACGTCACCACGCGGATCCCGCGCTGCGCCAGCACCGTCGCGCCGTTGAACTTGTCGGGGTTCGCGTGGAGCACGATCGCGAGCACGACGCGCTTGCCGGTCTCGCGCTCCGCCGTCGCGAGGAGCTCCTCGGCCGCCGACGGAAGGAACTGCGTGTCGATGAGCACGACCCCGTCGGGTCCCTCGATCCAGTAGGACGACGTGCGGAAGCCCCACGCGGAGGAGACGTAGGTGCCGACCCGCGGATCGCCGCCCGCGGGTGCGCGTGGCGCGGCGCACGCGGACGCGAGCAGCGCGAGCCCGAGCGTCGCCGCGCGCGTCACGCCTTGCGCCGCTTGCGCGCGCGCTGCTGCTGCTGG
>JAYRVK010000675.1:0-2542 GCA_041918555.1 Sandaracinaceae bacterium | reverse complement strand
TCGTTCACGTCGCTCTCCTCGCCGCGGGAGGACCCCGGCGACGCCGACTGCGAGGAGGGACGCGCGCGGCGATCGCGCACCGCGTTCCACTCGCCGCCGCCGGTCTGGTTGCTGTCGACGCCCCACTCGCCGCGGATGTAGTGATCGCCGTCCGAGCCGATCTCGTAGCGGAAGTAGCCGCGGCCGCGCGTGGTGACCGGACGGCCCGCGACCATCTCGCGCTCCTCGGTCCACTCGAAGCGCATGACGTTGCCCTGGACGCTCCCCTGGATCCGCCCGGTGCGCTCGTCCTTCTCGTACGAGCCCACGACCTGCTGGCCGGTCTGCGTCATCTCCATGCGGCCGTACTGCGGCGAGTGCCACACGCCCGTGTACGAGCCGCCCGAGGGCATCGGCCCCTCCGGGATGCTCACGCCGCCGCCCCCGCAGCCCGCGATCGCCAAGAGCGCCGCGGCCAGCCCGTGCATCACGATGTGCTTGTTCATCCGTCCTCTGTCGCGCATGCCGGGGGCAACCATAGCCCGCGGCCCAATTTCCCCGCAACGGTTCGGACGAGCGAAGCGCGCTAACGGATCTCGGGGAGATCGAGCGCGTAGGCGAACACGCGCTCGTCCGCGCGGGCCAGATCGAGGAGATCCCGGGCCCGCGGCGACAGCTCGCCGAGCACCGCGCGCGCCGCCGCCTCGACGGGGCGCGGCTCCGCCGGCGGCAGCTCGAGGCGCTGGACCCGGATCACCTTCGGGCGCAGCGCGGCCCGCGCGCGCTCGCCCATCTTGCTGGCGAGGCGCTCGCGCACCTCGTCGATCGCCGCGTCCAGCCCGCCGAGCCGATCGACGAGGCCCCGCGCCTTCGCGTCGGCGCCGGACCACACGCGGCCACGCGCGAGGCCCTCGATCTCGCCGGCCGGGCGCCCGCGGCCCTTGGCCACGACGCCGACGAACGCCTGGTAGAACGCGTCGATCTCCCGCTCGAGGATCGCGCCCTCGGCGTCGTCGAGCTTGCCGGGCCGGGAGAGCATGTTCGCGTGCGGGGCCTTGCGGATCGTCTCGATCTTCACGCCGAGCTTCTCGAGGAGCGGCTCCGTCACGAGGCGCGCCGACACCACGCCGATCGAGCCGGTGATGGTGACCGGCTGCGCGACCACCGCGTCCGCGCACGCCGCGACGTAGTAGCCGCCGCTCGCGGCCACGTCGCCGAAGCACGCGACGACCGGCTTGAGCTCCTTGAGGCGCTCGACCTCGCGGTGGATGAGATCGCTGGCGAGCGCCGAGCCCCCTGGGGAGTCGACGTGCAGGACCACGCCCGCGACGAACGGGTCGCGGCGCGCGGCGCGGAGCGTCGCGACGGTCGTCGAGAGCGCGCGCCCTCCCCGCGTGCCGGGCTGCCCCCCCGCGATGCTCCCGTGGATCGGGACCACCGCCACGTACCGCTCGGGCAGCACGCGGCCGAAGAGCCGCATCTTCTGGTAGGCGTAGTAGCGAGGCGCGCGGCACACCGGCGTGACCTTGCGGTCGTCGGCCAGCCACGTCGGGAGCTCGTCCTCGTAGCCCACGCCGTCGATGAGCCCGCGCTCCACCGCCGCCTGCGCGCTCACGAGCGCGGCGTCGAAGAAGGACTCGACCTTCGCGTCGTCGACCCCGGGGCGCGCGCGCAGCGCGGCGCGGAGCTCCCCGTCGATCGTCTCGAGCACCGCCTCGGTCTGCTCGCGCTGCTCCGCGCTCATCGAGTCGCGCGTCGCCGGCTCGGCCGCCGTCTTGTACTCGGCGCGCCGGTGCACCTCGACCTCGACGCCCGCCTTCTCGAGGAGCGGCTTGAAGTACGTCACCGCGGCGCCCAGCCCGAGCGGCGCGAGCTGGCTGACCGGGCTCGCCACGATGCGGTCCGCCGCCGAGGCGACGTAGAGCTCCCGGTTCCCGCCGCCCTGGGAGAGGTAGACGACGACCTTCTTGTCCGCCTCGCGCAAGCGCAGCAGGAGCTGCCGGAGCGAGTGGCAGGTCGCCCAGCCCGCCGAGAGGGGCGGGACGTCGAACACCACGCCCTCGACGCGCTCGTCCTCCACGATCTGATCGACGAGCTCGCGGATCAGAGAGAGCGAGGTCGGCAAGGACTCCGAGAACCCCGGGATCCACTCGAGGAAGGTGGGGATCGGGCGGGCGATCTCGACCACGCGGGGCCGCATGCGGACGTGGACCCAGCGGGCCCGTGGGCGCGCCGCCGCCTTGGCCAGGAAGTAGAAGGGCGCCGTGAGGAGGCGCAGCAGGTTCGCGAGGGCTCGGCCGAGGAAGAGGAGCACGGTGTCGTCGTCTCTAGGGCCGAGGCCCCACGTGCGAAAGGCTAGAGCCGATCCTGCTGGAACGCGAGGGACGTGTTAGCACTCGCACTCCGATGACCACCCCCATCCCGTGGCACGCGCGCAGCCTGGACGAAGCGCTCGAGCGTTGGGACGCCGACCGCGCGAAGGGGCTCACCCTCGCCGCGGCGGAGCGCCGCCGGGGCAAGCTCGGGGACAACGCGCTCCCCGAGGCCGAGAAGCCCAGCGCGA
>JAYRVK010000674.1:0-2938 GCA_041918555.1 Sandaracinaceae bacterium | reverse complement strand
GGTCCCCGTCGCGGAGCGCCTGCGCGAGCTCGCCGACGCCGGCGCGCGTCCCCGCGTGCGCCTCTCGATGCAGGCGCATACCGAGGCGTCGCCCGGGACCTCGCACAACGTGATCGCGGAGCTCCGCGGCGAGGAGCTGCCGGACGAGATCGTGGTCTTCGGCGGCCACCTCGACTCGTGGGACGTCGGCGAGGGCTGCCACGACGACGGCGCGGGGGTGGTGTCCGCGATGGCCGCGCTGCGGATCCTCGCCGAGCTCGGCCTGCGGCCGCGCCGCACGATCCGCGCGGTGCTGTGGACCAACGAGGAGAACGGCCTCGCCGGCGGGAGCGCCTACGCGGACGAGCGCTTCGCGGACGGGCTCCACGTCGCGGCCATCGAGTCGGACATCGGCGCCGCGCGGGTGATCGCGCTCGACGTCGAGACGGAGGAGGTGCGCCGCGCGGACGCGCTCGCGCAGGTCGGCTCCATCGCGGCGCTGCTCGCCCCGCTCGGCGTGCGGCACGCGCGCGCGGGGCACGGCGGCGCGGACGTGAGCCCGCTCCGCGAGCGCGGCGTGCCCGCGGTCGGGATCCTCCACGACCCCGCGCACTACTTCGATCTCCACCACACCGCGGCCGACACCTTCGAGGCCGTCGATCGCGACGACTTCCTGCAGGGCGTCGCGGTGATGGCGGCGACCGCCTACGTGCTCGCGGACATGGAGCCTCGACTGAGCAATCCGCGTTGACGGCTACAGGAGCTTCTCGATCTTCGCCTCGAGGTCCGCCGGCTTGGTCTTGTCGTGGAAGCGCGCGACCACCTTGCCGGAGCGGTCGACGAGGAACTTCTCGAAGTTCCAGCGGACGTCCTTGTCGCCGAGGTCGCTCTTCTTCGCGGCGGTGAGGTAGCGGTAGAGGACGTGCGCGTCGCGGCCGTTCACGTCGACCTTCGCGTACATCGGGAAGGTCACGTGGTACTTGGAGTCGCAGAACGCGCGGATCTCCTTGGCGGTGCCCGGCTCCTGCGAGCCGAACTGGTTGCACGGGAAGCCGAGGACCACGAGGCCCCGCTCGCCGAGCTTCTCGTAGAGCGCCTGCAGGCCCTCGTACTGCGGCGTGTTCCCGCACTTGCTCGCGACGTTGACGATCAGCATCACCTTGCCCTGGTGATCCTTCAGCGTGCGCTTGCGTCCCTCGAGGGTCTCGACCTCGATGTCGTAGATCTCGCTCATGCACGGCTTCTAGCGCCGGCTGGACAGTCGGCGCAACGGGCATACGACCCACGGCATGTTCAACCGACGCGGCGCGGACCACCGGGTGAAGGGGCTCGACGGGAACCGGGCGATCATGCCCTTCCTCATGCGCAGGAAGAACGAGTCGGCGGTGTACTTCGAGCAGGTCATCGATCTCGAGCAGACGATGCCGTGGCTCGAGGCCCGCGGCGCGACGCTGTTCCATCTGTGCCTCTTCGCGATCGCGGCGACGCTGCGCGAGCACCCGCGGCTCAACCGCTACATCGCGGGCCGACGCCACTGGCAGCGCGCCGAGGTCACCCTCGCGTTCGCGATGAAGCCGCGCTTCGACGAGAAGGCGGCGCTGTCGGTGATCAAGACGCGCGTCGTGGCCGAGGACACCTTCCCAGAGTTCGTCGAGCGCGTGCGCGCGCGGGTGGAGCGAGGCCGCGCGGGCGAGACGTCGTCGTCCGATCGCGAGGCGCACCTGTTCACGCGCCTGCCGCGCTTCCTGCTCGAGCTCGGGGTGCGGCTGTTCCACCTCCTCGACGCGCTCGGCCTCGCGCCCGAGGCGATGCGCCGCACCGACCCGATGGACTCCAGCGTGTTCGTCGCGAACCTCGGCAGCGTCGGGCTCGACGCCGCGTGGCACCACCTCTACGAGCACGGCACCTGCCCGATCTTCGCGACGCTCGGCCGCGTGCAGCGCCTGCCCGTGGTGGTCGAGGACCGCGTCGAGGCGCGGCTCGCGGCGCGCGTGCGCTACACGTACGACGAGCGGATCGAGGACGGCTTCTACGCCGCGCGCGCGCTCGCCGAGCTCGAGCGGCGCATCGCGGATCCCGCGAGCTGGATCGAGTGAGCGCTCAGGGCGCGTCGGTCGGATCCCACGCGAGGTGGAGGTCCTCCTCGAGCGCGTCGAGCCGCGCCATCTGCGCCTCGCTCAGCGCGAAGTCGAACACGGACGCGTTCTCGTCGATCCGCGCGCGCTTCACCGACTTCGGGATCACCACGAAGTCGTGCTGGAGCGACCAGCGGATCAGCACCTGCGCGGGCGTCTTCCCAATCTGCGCGGCGATCGCGGCGACGGTGGCGTCGCCGAAGCGGCGGCCCTTGGTGAGCGGGCTGTAGGCCTCGACCAGAACGCCGTGCGCCCTGCACCACGCGACCGCGTCGCGCTGCTGGCCGAACGGGTGGAGCTCGATCTGGTTCACCGCGGGCTTCACCTCGGCGTACGAGGAGAGCTCGTCGAGGTGCCGCACGACGAAGTTGCTCACGCCGATCGCGCGCGCGCGGCCCTCGCGGTGCACGCGCTCCATCGCGCGCCAGCTCTCGCGCCGGAGCTCCGGCACCGGCCAGTGCATGAGGTAGAGGTCGATCGCGTCGAGGCCGAGCGCCGCGAGGCTCGCGTCGAACGCGCGGAGCGCCGCGTCGTAGCCCTGGTCCGCGTTCCAGAGCTTGGTCGTGACGAAGACCTCCTGGCGCGGGACCCCCGACGCGCGCAGGCCCTCGCCGACGTCCGCCTCGTTCCCGTAGATGCGCGCGGTGTCCACGTGCCGGTAGCCGCGCTCGAGCGCAGCGCGCACCGCGTCTCGCGTGGGCTCGCGTGGTCTCGCGCGAGACCACGGCGCGAGAATCCGGAGCGTCCTGTGTCCCGAACGACAAACCAAGGCGTTTCGCGGGCGAAGCGCGACTCTCGTGTTGACACGAGCGGCGGCGGGCGTG
>JAYRVK010000673.1:0-3733 GCA_041918555.1 Sandaracinaceae bacterium | reverse complement strand
GGCCCCATCACCCGCAGCGTCGCCTCGTACATGGCCCCCGCGTCGCGCGCGAGCTCGCCCACGTGCCCCCAGTTGCGGATCTCCCCCGGGCCGCCGACCTCGGTGAAATAGGCGCAGACGCCGAGCCCGAGATCGAAGAGCGGCTTCGTCGCGCGCGCGATCCCAGCGAGCCACGACGCGTCATGCGACTCGACGTCGTAGGCGGCGTCCAGCACCTCGAGGGCACCCGTCCCCTGCACGCGAGCAGGATCCACCGAGCGGCGCCCGTCCCGCAATGACCGAATAACTGAACGACCAGGTCATCGAAAGGAGCCGCGGTTCTTGTCGTGAGACGCCCGCGAAGCACTTGACTGACCCATCGAGTCAGTTACAACCGCGCCGTGGCCCGACGCCGCCCCGACGATCGGTTCGAGCACCTCGTGGACGCGGCCACGCGCGCGTTCCTCCAGAACGGGGGCTTCAAGCGCACCTCCATCGAGGACGTGGCGCGCGAGCTCGGCGTCGCGAAGGGCACCGTCTACCTCTACGTCCAGTCCAAGGAGGCGCTCTTCGACGTGTGCCTGCGCCGCGCCGACGCGCGCGCCGCGCTGCCCGATCCGCCGCTGCCCGTGCCGACGCCGGCGCCCGACGCGACGCTCGCGTACGTGCGCGAGCTCATCGGCGAGAGCGCGCTCTTCGGTGCGCTCGACGTGGTGATCGACGGCGGCGCCGAGCTCCCGCCGCGCGAGGCGCTCGAGCGGCTCGTCGACGAGCTCTACCGCGCGCTCTCGGAGCACCGCGTCAAGCTGCGATTGATCAACGCGTCCGCGGGCGAGATGCCCGAGCTCGGAGCGCTGTGGTTCGGCGTCGCGCGCGGCGGAATCAACCGGCGCATCGCGGCGTGGCTCTCGCGGCGCTCGACCGCGGGCGAGCTCCGGCCGATGCCCGATCCGATGTGCGCCGCGCGCCTGCTCACCGAGACCGTGTACTGGTTCGCGGTGAACCGTGCGTTCGACCCCGGGCCCGACCGACTGGACGAGGCGTTCGCGCGCGAGACCGTCAAGACGTCTCTCTTGCGCACCTTTCTCCCCTGCGAGCACGCGGCGTGACGATCGAGCCGGCCCTCCTCGCGTTCGCGCTCGTCGTGTTCGCGTCGTACCTGGTCGAGACGGTGGTCGGGTTCGGCAGCGTCGTGATCTGCGTGACGCTCGGCGCACAGTTCCTCGACATCCGCGAGGTGGTCACGCTCGCGGTCTCGACCTCGCTCCTCCAGACCGTCTACATCGTGGCGCGCCACCGCGCGGGGATCGATCGCGCGCTCCTCTTCCGGCGCGTGCTGCCGCTGATGGGCCTCGGCACGCTGCTCGGCGTGGTCGCGTTCGCGGGCGCGGCGGGGGACGCGCTGCGCATCGCCTTCGGCGCGATGGTGCTGGTCCTCGCCGCGCGCGAGCTCTGGCTGATGCGCGACGCCGAGGCCGCGGCCCGGCGCGGGCCGCCGCCGCGCGCGGTCACCGTCGCGGCGATCTTCGGCGCCGGAGTGATCCACGGCGTTTTCGGCACCGGCGGGCCGCTCCTCGTGTACGCGATCGGGCGCGAGGGCCTCGACAAGTACAGGTTCCGCAGCACGCTCGCGTCGGTCTGGCTCGCGCTGAGCCTCGTGTTGATCGGGGGCTTCGCGCTCGAGGGTCGTTACGACGCGAGCACCGGGCTGCAGCTCCTCGTGCTCCTGCCGGCCGTCCCGCTGGGCGTGGCGGTCGGGGAGTGGCTCCATCACCGCGTGGACGAGCGGCGGTTCAAGTTGGCGACGTGGGCGCTGCTGTTCGCGGCGGCGGTCGCGCTCATCGCGCGATGAGCGCGGGAAGGGACGTGCGATGTACGACCTGAAGATCGTGGGAGGCACCATCGTCGACGGCACCGGCGCGCCGCGCTTCGGCGGCGACGTGGGGATCCGGGACGGCAAGATCGTGGACGTGGGGCGGTGCGACGGCGCGGCCGCGCGGACGATCGACGCCGATGGCGCGCTCGTGACGCCGGGCTGGACCGACCTCCACACCCACTACGACGGACAGATCTCGTGGGACGAGGAGCTCGCGCCGAGCTCGATCCACGGGGTGACCACCGCGGTGATGGGGAGCTGCGGGGTCGGCTTCGCGCCGGTCCGGCCGGCCGATCACGACAAGCTCATCGAGCTGATGGAGGGCGTCGAGGACATCCCCGGGAGCGCGCTCTCGGAGGGGATCTCGTGGGGCTGGGAGAGCTTCCCGGACTACATGGCGGTCCTCGATCGCATGCCGCACGCGATCGACTTCCTGTGCCACGTCCCGCACGACGCCTTGCGCGTCTACGTGATGGGCGAGCGCGCGATCGCGGAGGAGCAAGCGACCGACGACGACATCGCGGAGATGCGCCGGCTCCTGCGCGCGGCGCTCGAGGCGGGCGCGGTCGGCTTCTCGACGGGCCGGAGCGACAACCACCGCAGCGTGCACGGGGACTGGACCCCGGCGAGCGAGGCCACGGGCCGCGAGCTCGCGGGCCTGGCCCAGGCGTTCGTCGGCCTGCGGCACGGCGTGCTCCAGGCGGTGAGCGACTTCGACATCCTGCGCGGCGACGAGCACTTCGACCGGGAATTCGGGCTCCTCGAGCAGATGCTCGAGGCCGCGGGCGGGCGCCCGATGAGCGTCTCGACGATGCAGCGCGATCACCAGAGCAAGCAGTGGCGCTGGATCTTCGAGCGCGCGCAGCGCTGCGTCGAGCGCGGCTACGACGTGCGCTGCCAGGTCGCGCCGCGCGGCATCGGCGTGATGCTCGGCCTCACCGCGACCTTTCACCCCTTCATGGGCTTCCCGAGCTACAAGGCGATCAGCCGGCTCCCGCACGACGAGCGCGTCGCACGGATGCGCGATCCCGAGCTCAAGGCGCGGATGATCCGGGAGAAGAGCGAGCCCGTCGCGGGGGACGGGAGCATGCTCCCGCCCCTCGCCGACTTCTTCCTCTCGAACCTCGACATGGTCGCGATGCGGCTCTTCCGGCTCGGCGAGCAGCCCGACTACGAGCCGACCGTGCAGAAGAGCTTCGCCGCCGAGGCGATGCGGCGCGGCGAGCCGGTGCTCTCGGTGATCTACGACGCGATGCTGGAGAACGACGGGCAGTCGCTGCTCTACTTCCCCGTCTACAACTACTCGGGGATGAACCTCGACGTGGTGCACGAGATGTTGACACACCCGCTCGCGCTCCCCGGGCTCAGCGACGGCGGCGCGCACGTGGGGACGATCTGCGACGCGAGCTTCCCGACGTTCCTCCTCACGCACTGGGCGCGCGATCGCGCGAGGGGCCGCATCCCGCTCGAGCGGCTGGTGAAGATGCAGGCGCACGACACCGCGCGCTTCGTGGGCCTGACCGACCGCGGCACCGTCGCGCCTGGCCAGCGCGCGGACCTGAACGTGATCGACCACGCGAACCTGAAGCTCCTGCACCCGGTGATGCAAAAGGACTTGCCGGCGGGTGGGCAGCGCCTGATGCAGTACGCCGACGGCTACGTCGCGACGCTCGTCGGCGGGCAGACGATCGCAGAGGGCGGTCGCCTCACCGGCGCGCGCCCGGGTCGGCTCGTCCGCGCGGGGTAGCGCGCCGCAGCGCCCCTCGGCGAGCTCAGAGGGTGTCGATAAATCGATCGAGGCCAGGCCGTCGCGCAGCGACGGCCGTGGGCCGAGGGGGCCCCACGCAAAGCGTGGGGAGCGAACGCGGCTCTGCCGCG
>JAYRVK010000672.1:0-7081 GCA_041918555.1 Sandaracinaceae bacterium | reverse complement strand
GCTCCACCGCCAGGGCCGCGTGTACGAGGCGCTCGTCCGCGACGTCCTCGCCGCGCGCTTCGAGCTCCCCACCGACGCCGCGCGCGCGCTCCGCGGCGCCCCGGCCGCCGCGCGCGATCGCGTCCGCGAACGACTGCAAGACACCTTGCAGATGGAGCTCGACGAGCGGGTGCGCCCCGTGGAGTGCCTCGCGATCGAGCGCTACGTCCTCGCGGCGCGCCTGGCCCGGCACGTGTCGCTGCCGAGCCCGGACGCCGACGCCGCGCGCGCGCGCCTCGCGGCCTACGGCGATGAGCGCGTGATCGAGTGCACCGCCGCCGCCCACGGGCGCGACGCGACCTTCGCGCCCTACACCCCGGGCGAGCTCGATCCGGTCCGCGCGGGCCGGCACCTCACGCCGCCCTCGACGTTGGCGCCCGGCGGCCTGGCCGACTGATCACACGAAGCGCAGCAGACTGGAAGGATACTTGCGCTTCAGCGCGCGGAACCCGAGGCACACGGGGTAGAGCACGACGAGCACGATCGCCGCGCCGAGGTACGCGCGCCAGAGCTCCCCGCGCTCGATCAGGCGGCCCGCGCCGCCGAGCAGGAGGAAGTGGCACACGTAGAAGAAGAGCGCGGTCTGCCCGAAGACGAGGAGCGGGCTCCAGTCACGCGCGGGCGCGAGGCGCGGCTCGAGGCGCATGAGCCCCGCGAGGCAGAGCGCCATGAGGCCGAGCTCGAGCGCGATGAACGCGATCCCCGGCGGGTACTTGCTCACGTGCAGCCACTGCACGAGCGAGCCGTCGTCGCGGTGGAGGAGCATGTTGCCGTAGCCGTCGATCCCGCGGACCAGCGCGAAGAGGGCGAGCGCGGCGAGGCCGCCGGCGAGGAGCACGCGCTCCGCGGGCCACTCGCCCTCGCGCGGCGCCGCGACGAAGCGCTCCCCGAAGGCCCAGCCCAGGATCATGATCGAGAGCCACGGGAGCGCGGGGTAGAGGATCACGAGCCCCTCGCGGAAGAGCGGCGCGAGCGCGAGGTGGAGCGCGATCGGCCCCTCCTCGCCCGGGTCCCACAGCCGGTCCGTGACGAGCTCGCCGCCCGCGATCATCGCGAGCGCGACGGCGAGGAGCGCGCCCGCGCCGAGGCGCCGCAGCGGGACCATCAGGATCATGCTCGCGCCGATCGCGAAGAGGACCTGGAGGAGCGTCGTCCCCGCGAGCGACGACATCAGCGTCAGGTCGAGCGCCGCGATGAACGCCCCGCGGATCAAGAGGTCGCGATCGATCGACCACGCGCTCGCGCCGGCCGCGCGGCGGCGCGACGCGCTCACCGCGATCGCGGTGCCCGCGAGGAACACGAAGGTCGGCGCGCAGAGGTGGGTGATCCAGCGCGTGAAGAACTGCACGGCGGGGAGCGCGCTCCCCGCGACCCAGCTCACCGCCGAGTCGTCGGAGACGCGGCCCTCGTTGAAGAACACGGAGGCGTGATCGATCGCCATGAGGACCATGACGATCCCGCGCATCCAGTCGATCGAGACGATCCGCCGCGTCGCGCTCACGGGAGCACCCGCACCGCGCGCGGCGGGATCTCGACGCCCTCGATCACGCGCGGCGCCTCGGTCGCGTTCAGCGCGCGCCGGCGTCCATCGGGTGCGCGCCAGATCGAGGGGACGACGTGCGTGCTCGCGCCGTCGCGCGAGACGTGGTCGCCGATGGCGTGCGCGAGGCGACGGGGGGCGCCCGCGGGGAGGTAGTCCTCGGGGAGCGCGGGCGCGCCGCCGAGCGCGAGCGCCACGACCTCGGGCGCGAGGCCCCACTCCACGCGCTCGTCGGGGAGCGTGCGCAGATCGTCCGACACGAACAGCGCGCCACCCGAGAACGCGACGACCCACGCGCCCGTCTCGACCTCCTCCCGGGTCAGCGGCGCGCGCAGGATCGGTGGGTCCGCGTCGCAGAGCACACGCAAGCAGTAGGGGAACCGCACCGCGAGCGCGCGCGCTTGGTTCGGGATCCACGCCCAGCCCGCGCCGAAGGGCTCGAGCGCGATGTCGCCGCCGACGCGCCACGAGTCCGAGTAGGGGAGCGACGCGAGCCCGGGCGCGCCGACGGTGAGGAGCAACGTGTCTTCCCCTGCCGCCTCGCGGACGATCGCCAGCGCGCGGTGATAGGCCTCCATCCCCGTCACGTCCGCGTTGCGCTCGCCCTCGAAGGTGCCCGCGAAGAGGAGGTCGATCTTGAGGAGCGAGTAGCCCCACCCGACGATCCGCGCGATGGTCGCCGCGAGGTGCGCGGCCGCGTCGGGGTGCGTGACGTCGAGGATCCGCATGGTCCCGTGCTTCGCGTGCTCGTAGGTCGCGCCGCCGACGAGCCACTCCGGGTGCAGCGCGGCGGTCTCGCTCCCCTCCGCCACGAGGAGCGGCGCGAGCCACACCCCCATGACGACGCCGTCTGCGCGGAGATCCGTCGCGAGCCCGTCGAGGCCCGAGGGGAAGCGCTCGTTGGGGAGCCAGTCGCCCCACGCGCGCTGCCAGCCGTCGTCCACCACGACGCGGAGCGGGGCGGCGCCCGCTCGCGGCCCGATCACCTCGAGGGCGCGCGCGGCGTTCGCGCGGACCGCCGCCTCGTCGACGCCGTCCCACAGCTCGTACCAGGAATTCCAGCCCGCCTCGGCGTGCGCGGCGCTCGCGCGCGCGGGGAGCGCGGCCGCGTGCGCGCGCAGGAGGGGCTCGACCGCTCCGAAGGCGACGCGGAACGGCTCGCCTCGCAGCGTGTCTCCGCTCGGCACCGCGACCCGCTCGATCCCGCCGCTGCCGAGCCGTAGCGTGGTCCCGCCCTCCCCGGTCCCGACCTGCGTCCAGGGCCGGAAGCGCGCCGCCGCGATCGCCCCCGCGAGCAGCGCCGTCTCGCCGCCGCCGACGACCGTCAGCTCCCACGAGAGCGCGGTTCCGTCGCGCAAGACCTCGGTGTCGCCGCGCTCGGCCAGCGCGGCGAAGAGCGCGTCGTCGGTCGCGAGCGCGCCGATCGCGAGCGCGCCGCTCTGCGACCGGGAGTGGAAGCCGTTCGAGATCCACGTCGCCGCCCCGTCGAGCGCGAGCGGGCCCTCGGCGACGAGGCCCTCGACCACGACGTCCTCGCTCGCCTCGAGCGCGACGGTGATCAGGTCGCCCGCGACCTCGAGGCGGAGGACTCCGATCCCCACGGGACAAGCGACCCCCGCGCCCTCGGGCGCGCACGTCGCGTCCCGCCCGACCCACGCGCCGCCGATCCGCGCGAGGGGCCGCAGCCTCACCGCAGCGCGCATGCAGTCGCCGCCGAGGAGGAGCCCACCGTCGTCGGCGCACACGTCGGTCGGGGTGTGGCCCGCGTCGAGCGCGCTCGCATCGGGCGCGCCCGCGTCCGCCTCGGGCGCCGGGTCGCACGCCGCGGCGAGCGCACAGAGGAGCCCGACCGTCCTACGCAAGTAGACTTGCCCCGACGGGCAGCGCGTCCGCGATGCCTCGGATGATGTCCACGTCGGTCGGAGACACGATCGAGCGCGAGCATACTCCAGCCGCTCACGGCGCGCGCGACTGCTCGTCGCGGAGGCGGCGCAGCCACGCATGGAGCGCCTCCGCCGGCGGCATGGCGGGCAGCGTCAGGTCGAGGATCACGGTGCTCCCCGCGCGATCGACGCGCGCGACCTCGGCGCCGAGCGCGAGCGCGAGCGCGCGTGCCCACGCGAGCCGCGCCTCCAGCGTCTGCCGTGCGACCGGGGAGAGCCTCGCACGCACCCACGCGGCGAGGCGCACCAGCGACGAGGGCGCGGGCGGCAGCGGCGGCGCGTCGCCGAGCGCGCTCGACACGCGGAGCGCGACGCCGCCCTCCGCCTCGGGGTGGGCCGACACGCCGAGGCGGCCGAGGTCGTCGCAGAGCTCGAGCGTCGCGCCCGCGCGGCCGAGCGCGGGGCGCAGCGCGGCGTCGCGATAGCCGCGCGCGTGGCGCAGCTGCTCTGCGAGCCCGCCCAGCGCGTGACGGATCGCGCGGCGCTCGCGCAGCGCCGGCGCCGAGGGGTTCGGCACGCGATCGACGCGCTGCTGCTGCTCGTCCCCGTCGCCGGTGCAGCGGGAGAGGCGCAGCTCCGCGTCGTCGCCGATCGGCACGACCTCGAGCGCGTAGAACGCCTGCGAGCGGTGCGCGGCGGCGAACGGCCCCTCGCACCGCGGGAAGGCGAACGCCGCGCCTCTGTCGCCGACCGGCTGCGCCAAGAGGCGGCCCGCGGCCTCCTCGCGCGCGAGGACCACCCAGTGATCGTCGACCCACACCGCGTCCGGCCACGCGAGCCGCGCCGTGCCGATCGGGAAGACCGCGTGCGGGCGCTCGACGACCTTGCCGCCCGCGCCGAGCAGCGCCAGCTCGACGGTGCCCTCACTCGCGAGCAGCACGGCCGCGCGCGCCCCCACCGCGCGCACGCGCGCGTCGTCGATCCGCCGGCGGTGCGGGTGGCGCACGACCGACGGGCCGGCCGCGCCGAGGGTCATCGCGATCCACTCCGCGTCTCCGGGGTGGTTCGCGACGCACAGGCTCTCGTCGCGCGCGCGCGCCGCGCTCAGCGCCGCGGGCGGGCGCGTCTCGCTCACGATGCGCCGCGGCTCCCCGCGCGGGGCGCCGCGCTCGTCGAGCTCCACCGCCGCGATCCCCCGCTCGTCGGCGCCGAACAGCGCCGCGCCGCCCCCCCCCTCCGCGATCGCGAAACGCGCCGCGCCGGGGAGCACGAGGCGAGGGCCGTCCTCGCTCCCGCCGTCGTCGAGGTACGAGGTCCAGGCGCCGTCCTCCTCGCACCACGCCGCCAGGATCCCCTCCCCCGTCGCGGCGAGCTCGGGGATCCCCGGGACGTCCGCGCCCGGATGACCGAGCCCGCGCACCCACTCCGGCCGCTCGCGCGACCACGACGCATAGCGCGCGAGCATCGGCCCGAGCGGGCCGTGCCACGCGAACACGAGCCCGCGCGCGCCGAGGTGCAGGGCCGGCCGCGCGAGCGCGCTCACGGCGTGCGCCGCGCCCGCACGTGCGCGATGGCCGCCGCGGTCGAGGCGTCGTGCGCGCGCGCGGCGCCGCCGACGAGCTCGCCGTGGATCGCCTTCGCGAGCTGCTTGCCGAGCTCGACCCCCCACTGGTCGAAGCTGTTCACGCCCCAGATCCGGCCCTGGACGAAGATCCGGTGCTCGTAGAAGGCGAGGATCATCCCGAGCGTGTGGGGATCCAGCGCGTCGAAGAGGATCGTCGTCGACGGGCGGTTCCCCTCGAACACCTTGTGCGGCAGCAGGTGCGCGACCGCCGCCGCGTCGAGGCCCGCGGCCTCGAGCTCCGCGCGCGCCTCCGCCTCGGTCTTGCCGATCATGAGGGCCTCGGCCTGCGCGAGGAGGTTGGCGAGGAGCTGCTCGTGGTGGTCGTCGAGGGGGTATTGCGAGCGGCACGGCGCGAGGAAGTCGATCGGCACGCGCCGCGTCCCCTGGTGCAGGAGCTGGAAGAACGAGTGCTGCGCGTTGGTCCCCGGCTCGCCCCACACGATCGGCCCGGTCGCGTAGCCGCGCACCGCGTCGCCGTCCGCGCGCGTGCGCTTGCCGTTGCTCTCCATGTCGCCCTGCTGGAGCCACGCGGGCAGCCGCGCGAGCGACTGGTCGTAGGGGATCACGGCCCACGACTCCCAGCCGAAGAAGTTCGCGTACCAGACGCCGAGGAGCGCGCTCAGGACGGGCAGGTTCTCCGCGAGCGGCGCGCTCCGCGCGTGCACGTCCATCGCGTGCGCGCCCGCGAGGAGCTCTTCGAAGCGATCCATCCCGATCGCGCACGCGATGGGCAGGCCGATCGCGGACCACAGCGAGTAGCGCCCGCCGACCCAGTCCCACATCGGCAGCGCGTTCGCCGGGTCGATGCCGAAGGCGCGCACCGCCTCGAGGTTCGTCGAGACCGCGACGAAGTGCTTCGCGACCGCCCGCTCGTCGCCGAGCCCGTCGAGCAGCCAGCGCCGCGCGCTCCGCGCGTTCGTCAGCGTCTCGGTCGTGGTGAAGGTCTTGGACGCGACGACGAAGAGCGTCCGCGCCGGATCGAGCGGCGCGAGCGTGCGCGCGAGGTGCGCGCCGTCGACGTTCGAGACGAAGTGCGCGCGCAGGCCCTCGGCCCAGTAGGGGCGGAGCGCGTCGCACACCATCGCGGGGCCGAGATCGCTGCCGCCGATCCCGAGGTTCACGAGGTCCGTGATCCGATCGCCGCGGTGCCCCGCGTGCGCGCCCGAGCGCACGCGCTCGCTGAGGTCGCGCATCCGCGCGAGGCACGCCGCGATGCCGGGCGCGACGTCCTCGCCGCCGGCGCGGGTCGCCGCGCCGCTCCGATCGCGGAGCGCGACGTGGAGCACCGCGCGGCCCTCCGTCGGGTTGAGGATCTCGCCCGCGAACATCGCCGCGAAGCCGCCCGCGACGTCGCGCGCCTCGGCGAGCGCGACGAGCAGGCGCAGCGTCTCGTCGGTCGCCAGGTGCTTGGAGAGATCCACGCGCAGCGCGCCGAGCGAGCGCGTCATGCGCGCGGCGCGCCCGGGATCGCGCGCGAAGAGCTCGCGCAGCGAGACGTCGCGCATCGCCGCGTGGTGCGCCTCGAGCGCGCGCCAGGCCTGGGTCTCGGTGGGTGCGGTGGACATCGAGCGCGGGTGTACTGCGGCGACGCCCGCGCGATCAAGGCGCGGGATGGAGCCTCACGTGCGCGGTCGGGACGTCGCCCGAGAGCACGATCGTCCGCGGCGCGTGGCCCGCGAGCGACAGCTCGATGGACGCCCCGTCGGCCACGTCGGGCCCGATCCGCACGGCGAGCGGAGTGCGGCCGAGGACCCGCGCGCCCGCGCGCACCTCCGCGCCGTCGGGCTCGCTGGTGACCTGGACGACCGGCGACGCCGGCGACGCCTCGGGCGCGCGCGGCGCGTCGCGT
This sequence comes from Sandaracinaceae bacterium, assembly GCA_041918555.1. Lineage (GTDB taxonomy): Bacteria > Myxococcota_A > Polyangia > Polyangiales > Sandaracinaceae > JACKEC01. The sequence continues at coordinate 146 of JAYRVK010000672.1, read as the reverse complement.
CGGACGGGGGGCGTGCCGAGCTCCGACGGCGCCGGCCTCGGGGGCGCGGGCTCCGGCGCGCCGAGGCCGAGCGCGAAGAACGCGCCGACCCCGACCCCGACGATCGCGAGCGCGACGAGCGCGACGAGGCCGAGGGTCAGGCCGAG
>JAYRVK010000671.1:0-6881 GCA_041918555.1 Sandaracinaceae bacterium | reverse complement strand
GATCGCCGATCGCGCGGTGCACGAGCATCGCGGCCACGGACGAGTCGACGCCGCCGGAGAGCCCGCAGATCGCGCGCCCCTCGCCCACCTGCGCACGGATCTTCGCGACCGACTCCTCGATGAACGAGCCCGGCGTCCAGTCCGCGGTGAGCCCCGCGATCGAGAAGAGGAACGCCTCCAGGATCTCGGGCCCGCGCGGCGTGTGCGCGACCTCGGGGTGGAACTGCAGCCCGTAAATCTTCTTGCCGGCGTGACCGCACGCGGCGAACGGCGCGTTGTCGGTCTTGCCGAGCGTGACGAAGCCGTCGGGGAGCGCGGCGACCCGATCGCCGTGGCTCATCCACACGTCGACGAGCGCGCCCGCCTCGAAGCCCCCGAGGATCCCGTCGGCCCGGGCGACCTCGATCCGCGCCGCGCCGTACTCGCGCTCCGAAGCCGGCTCGACCCGCCCGCCGAGGGCGCGACAGAAGAGCTGCATCCCGTAGCAGATCCCGAGGATCGGCACGCCGAGGGCGAAGATCGCCGGGTCGACGCTCGGCGCGCCCTCCTCGTAGACGCTCGCCGGCCCGCCGGAGAGCACGATCGCGCCCGGCGCGAGCTCGCGGATCTTCGCGATCGGCAGCGTGCACGGGTGGATCTCGCAGTAGACGTGCTGCTCGCGGATGCGCCGCGCGATGAGCTGCGTGTACTGCGAGCCGAAGTCGAGGATGAGGACGTAGGACTTGGCCATCGAGGCCGCCGATCTATCACGCGCGCGGGGCGGGGTCACCGCGAGGACGTGCCCCGAGCGCGTCGTTTTCACGAGGTGAAGCGCCCGGGCTTCGCGCTGGTCCGCGCTGGCCGCGCAGACGTACGCTCGAGCCACCGCCCGCGAGAGGAGATGCGATGTCCTTCGCCCCCCGACCCTGTGCCCACTGCGGCAGCGCGCAGTTCCACGTCATCCCCGGCGTGCAGCTGGAGATCTGGCAGAGCTCGAGCGTGCTCGGGATGACGGCGAGCTCGAAGATCGCCGGCGGCCGACGCTGGTCGATGACGCTCGTCGTCTGCGCGCACTGCGGCCGCACGGAGACCTTCACGACGAACGGCCCGGAGCTCGCGAGCTTCTACGCGGGCTCCCAGCAGATCACGACGACCCGCACGGAGTGACCGGCCGCTCGCCTACCACTCGACGGCGCGCAGGACGTGCTCGGCGGCGTGGTCGACGAACGCGCGCACGCGCGCCGCGAGGTGGCGCGTGGCCGGCCACACGAGGTGGAGCCCGCCGGGGGCGCCGCTCCACTCCGGGAGCACCCGCACGAGCTCGCCGCGGCGCACGTGGGCCGCGGCGCTCGGGGCCGAGAGGAGCGCGATCCCGGCGCCCGCGCGCGCGAGCTCGCCGGCGACGTGAAAGTCGTTGACCGCGATCGCGGCGTCGACGCGCGCGGCCGCGGAGGCGCCGTGCGGATCGAAGAGCGTCCAGGCGCCGCCGCGCGTGGCGACGGGATGGACGATGCATTCGTGCGCGGCCAGCTCGTCCGGCCTCGCGGGCACGCCGCGGCGCGCGAGGTAGGCGGGGCTCGCGAACAGGGCCAGCGCGAAGCGCGCCTCGTGGCCCGGACGCGGGAGGAGGCGGCGCGCGACGAGCGCGGTCGAGGCGCCGACCGCGGCGGGGCGCAGCGCGAGGTCGAAGCTCTCCCCGACGAGGTCGACGACGCGGTTCGTGAGGTCGACGTCGAGCCGCACCCCCGGATACCGCTCGCGGAACGTGGCGAGGAGCGACGCGAACCAGGCGGCTGCGCCGAGATCCGCCGGCGCGGTGAGGCGCAGGGTGCCTCCCGGGTCGCCCGCGCTCCCGTCGCGGAGCTCGCGCTCGACGTCGTCGAGCTCGCGCAGCGATCCCTCGGCGCGCGCGTAGAGGCGCGCCCCGGTGTCGGTCAGCGCGACCTTGCGACCGGTGCGCTTGAGGAGCGCGACGCCGAGCGCGTCCTCGAGCCGCGCGACGCGGCGCCCGACCGTCGACTTCGGGACGCCGAGCGCCTTGGCAGCCGCGGTCAGGCTCCCGCTCCGGGCCACCCGGACGAACGCATCGAGGTCGACGAGGTTCACTTCGAGTTGCACCAGCGCAACGTCGGGTTTCGAGCGAGCCCGATGGTTGCTCGAGAGCGACGGTAACAGGGACCTCTCGTCTCTCGCAAGGAGCTCCTCCGATGAACATCGCCCTGTGGATCCTCCAAGGTCTCCTCGCCGCCGCGTTCGCGATGGCGGGTCTCAACAAGCTCTTCAGCTCGCCCGACGCGCTGATCGAGGCCGGCATGGCCTGGGTCGCGGCGGTCCCGCCGTGGGTGCCGAAGCTCGCGGGCGCCGCGGAGGTGCTCGGCGCGATCGGCCTCATCTTGCCGGCCGCGCTGCGCATCAAGCCGATCCTCACGCCGCTCGCGGCGGTCGGGCTCGTCACGGTGATGGTCCTCGCGGGGGCGCTGCACGCGAGCCTCGGCGAGTACGGGATGCTCCCCGTGAACGCGGTGCTCGGCGGGCTGGCGGCCTTCGTCGCGTGGGGGCGGCTCAAGGCGCGGCCGATCGCGCTCCGCGTGCCCTCGGCGGCTTGAGGCCTCCTCATCGCGGAGCCGCCGGAGGAGCCGGCGCAGCCGGCTCCGGAGGCGCCCCATTCCCATCTTCTGTCGCTCGATGAACGAACCGATCAAACCCGGTAGTTCGGCGCCTCTTCGGTCACCACCACATCGTGCACGTGGCTCTCGCGCAGCCCCTGCGGGCTCTGCCGCACGAAGCGCGCGTTCTCCTGCAGCGCCGGGATGTCGCGGCAGCCCGTGTAGCCCATCCCCGCGCGCAGCCCGCCGACCATCTGGTAGATGACCTTGCCGAGCGGGCCGCGGTGCGGGACGCGGCCCTCGATGCCCTCGGGCACGAGCTTGTCCGCGTCCTCGACGTCGGCCTGGCCGTAGCGGTCCTTGCTGCCCTCGCGCATCGCGCCGAGCGAGCCCATGCCGCGGTAGCTCTTGTACGTGCGGCCCTGGTAGAGGACGAGCTGGCCGGGGCTCTCGTCGGTGCCCGCGAAGAGGCTGCCGATCATCACGACGCTCGCCCCCGCGGCGATCGCCTTCACGAGGTCGCCCGAGTACTTGATGCCGCCGTCGGCCACGATCGGGACGCCGCGCTTGCGCGCCGCCGCCGCGCAGTCCGCGATCGCCGTGATCTGCGGCACGCCGACGCCCGCGACGATCCGCGTGGTGCAGATCGAGCCGGGCCCGATGCCGACCTTCACCGCGTCCGCGCCCGCCTCGATCAGCGCATCGGTCGCCGCCGCGGTCGCGACGTTGCCCGCGACGAGCTGGATGCCCGGGTGGTCCCTCTTGGTCGCGCGCACCGCGTCGAGCACGCCCTTGCTGTGGCCGTGCGCGGTGTCGATCACGATCACGTCGACGCCCGCGTCGGCGAGGGCGGCGCTGCGCTCCGCGCGGTCCGGGCCGACGCCGATCGCCGCGCCGACGCGCAGGCGCCCGTGCTCGTCCTTGATCGCCGTCGGGTAGCGCTCGGCCTGCAGGAGGTCCTTGATCGTGATGAGCCCGACGAGGCGCCGATCCTCGGCGACCACGAGGAGCTTCTCGATCCGGTGCTCGTGCAGGAGCTCCTTGGCGCGCTCGTTCGACACGCCCGGCGGCACCGTGACGAGCTCGCGCGTCATCAGGCCGTCGACCGGCTGCGCGAGGTTCTTCTCGAAGCGCAGGTCCCGGCTCGTGAGGATCCCGATCGGCACGCCGTCGCGGACCACCGGCAGGCCCGAGATGTCGTGCTCGTACATGATCTCGCGCGCCTGCTGGAGCGTGGTGCCCGGCGCGATCGTGATCGGGTCGAGGATCATCCCGCTCTCGGCGCGCTTCACCTTCTGGACCTCGCGCGCCTGCTCCGCGGGCGAGAGGTTCTTGTGGATGATCCCGAGGCCACCCTCGCGCGCCATCGTCACGGCGGTCCGCCACTCCGTGACGGTGTCCATCGCGCTCGAGAGGATGGGGATGTTCAGCGACAGCGAGCGCGTCAGGCGCGTGCGGACGTCGGCGTTCGCCGGCAGGAAGTCCGCGTATCCGGGGACGAGTAGGACGTCGTCGAACGTCAGCGCGGGCCTGAGCCGATCCTCGATCACGGGAGCCTCCAACCTTTCGGGGGTCGCGCAGTATAGCCGCCCTCGGGCGCGAGTCCGAGCGGGCCCGTTGATTCGGCGCCCGCGAGGCCTCATGAACGAGGAGTCCCGCCATGTCCGACGACCTCGACCGATCCCGGTTCGCGCGGGCGCTTCGCCTCGGCAGGCTGGGGGCGCGCGTCGCGTTGAAGCAGGGCCAGCGCCTGCTCGCGCGCGACGAGGCCGCGGTGCACCGCGAGCTCGCCGAGGCGCTCGTCGCCGAGCTCGGGAACCTCAAGGGGCTGCCGATGAAGATCGGGCAGATCCTCTCGTACATGGACGGCGTCGTGCCCGCGGAGCACGAGGCGCTCTACCAGTCGATCCTCGGGCGGCTCCGCACGACCTCGACGCCGGTCGCCGAGGACGCGTGGCGCGCGGTGCTCGAGGAGGAGCTCGGGGCGCCGGTGGAGGAGGCGTTCGACGCGTTCGATCCGATCCCGATCGCGACCGCGTCGATCGGGCAGGTCCACCGCGCGACCCATCGAGGCGAGCCGGTGTGCGTGAAGATCCAGCATCCGGGGATCGCGGAGGCGACGGAGGCCGACCTCGAGAACGTCGAGGCGATCGTGGCGCTCATGCGCCGCCTCATGCCGCGCGTCGACACGCGCGCGATGATCCGGGACTTCCGCGACCGGCTCGCGGAGGAGTGCGACTACCGGAAAGAGGCCGCGAGCCAGGCGCGCTTCGCCGCGATCTACGCGAGCGATCCCGATCTCCTCGTGCCCGCGGTGATCGCCGAGCGCTCGACCCGGCGCGTCCTCACGACGCGCGCGATCGGCGGCGTCGGGCTCGACGCGTTCGTGGCCGACACGACCGCGAAGGAGCGGGACCGCGCAGGCCTCGCGCTGTTCCGCTTCGCGTTCGGCTCGCTCTTGCGCCACGGGATCTTCCACGCGGACCCGCACCCCGGGAACCTCCTCTTCCGGGCCGACGAGGCGGGGCGCCTCGGGATCCTCGACTACGGGTGCGTGCAGTCCGTCGACGCCGCGGGCCGGCGCGATCTCGCGGCGCTGATCCGGGCCGCGCTCGAGGGCGAGGACCTGCGCGCCCCGGCCCGGCGCGCGCTCGGGATCACCGAGGCCGACCCGGCGACCGAGGCCGCGACGGCGGAGATCGTCGAGCGCGTGCTCGCGCCGATCCTGGCGCCGCAGCCCTACCGCTTCACGCGCGCCTTCGCGGCGGACATCACGCGCGCGGTGACCGACGCCAAGATGAAGCTCGCGTCGCGCTGGCTCACGCGGCGGGGCGCGTTCGTCGCCGAGCGCGAGGGCGTGATGCTCGTCGTGCGGAACCTCTTCGGGCTCGCGACGATCTGGGGCGCGCTGGAGGCGCAAGGCGACTTCCGCGCCCTCGCGCGCGAGCTCGTCGACGCGACACCCCTCATCGACGCGATCGCCTCCCCCTGAAGCGCGCTATCGTCCGTCCGTGGCGCGCAAGATCGAGATGCACTGGGTGTGCTCCTCGTGCGGGACCCGGAACCTCGGGCGCCACAAGCAGTGCCAGCACTGCGGCGATCCGAAGGACGCGAGCGAGCCGTGGGTCATGCCGGAGGACACGCGCGCCGCGCCCTCGGTGACGGACCCGGGGCTGCTGCGGCAAGCGAGCGCGGGGCCCGACTGGCAGTGCGGGTACTGCGGGAGCCACCAGAAGCGGCTCGACGGAGCGTGCGCGCAGTGCGGCGCGGCGCAGGGCGAGGGGAAGGCGGTCCCGAAGGGCGGCGCGCACCCGCCGGTCGCAGAGAGCGCGCCGCGCGCGGCGCTCGCCTACCCCGTCGCGCCGGCGCGCCGCGGTGGCGGCACGATGGCCAAGGCGGCGCTCGTGACCTTCGCGGCGATCGGCTTCGGGTGCTGCACGCTGTTCGGGGTCGGCCTGGTGCTCGCGCCCGATCCGGATCCGCCGCCGCTCCACAAGCCGGTCGCGCGGATCGGCGAGGTGTCCGGCGCGTCGTGGCGGCGGGTCGTGCACGTCGAGCGCTACCGCGTCGTCGAGGAGTCGGGCTTCGTGGAGGACCGCCCGGCCGATGCGTTCGAGATCGCGTCGCTCGGGCAGGCGCACCACCACGACGAGCAGGTCCTCGATCACTACGAGACCGAGCACTACACGGAGCCGGTCCCGTATCAGGACACCGAGTCGTACACCGAGCAGGAGCAGTGCGGGGAGGACTGCACGACGATCCCAGAGACCTGCCACGAGGTGTGCACCCCCGACGAGAACGGCTTCGCGAGCTGCCACGACGAGTGCAGCGGCGGCGGCCAGAGCTGCTCGCCGCGCTACTGCTCGGTCACCCGCACGCGGCAGGTCACGCGCTACCGCGACGAGCCGCGCACGCGCCAGGTGCCGCGCTATCGGAGCGAGCCGCGGTGCGCGGAGCGCTTCCGCTGGCGCGCGTGGCGCTGGGGCCACGCGCGCGACGTGACGGTCGAGGGCACGGGCGACGAGACACCGCGCTGGCCGGAGGACGGCCAGCTCGCGCCGCCCGCGCCGCTCGGCCCGGGCGAGCAGGAGCGCACGACCCGCGAGGAGATCTACACCGTGACGCTGCGCGTCGACGCCCGCGAGGAGACGCTCACCGTGGATCCCGGCGAGTACGCGCGCCTGCGCGGCGAGCCGCGCTGGTACCTCGCGCCCCAGGGCGCGACGCGCACCGTGAAGCCGGTCCGCGTCCTGGCTACGGACTCGCCGCGTCCACCGTGAACGGCTGTGGAGCCTG
>JAYRVK010000670.1:0-4123 GCA_041918555.1 Sandaracinaceae bacterium | reverse complement strand
TGCCGCCCGTCGAGGTGCGGCGCGAGGACCTTCGCGATCGCGGGCACGTGCATCGAGGGGACCGACACGAAGATCAGCTCACAGCGCGCGAGCTGGGCCACGTCGGTCGTCACGAAGGGCTCGTCGCCGCCGCCGCGGCTCCACAGGATCGCCTCCCCGGAGCGCCGGATCGCCATCGCGAGCGAGCGCCCGAAGCGCCCGCCGCCCACCACGCCGACCGGCGCGCTCACGCGTCGACTCCGAGCAAGCTGATCTCCCGCGCGGCGGGGAGGTCGTCCTCCCCCGCAATGTCCTGTGCGTAGTCCACGAGGCGGTTCTGGTAGTAGAGGAGGAGGGTCGGGTCCTCGGCCACGATGTCGGCGCCGACCTGCCGCGAGACGCAGCGCGTGTGGTAGCCGTCCCAGACCGCGATGGAGTCGTCGACCAGGCTCTCGGGCGACGAGCGGCGCAGCGGCCGGCTGAGGCGCACCTCGCCCGCGTCCTCGAGCGCCGCCGCGCGATCGCGCGCGAGCGCGACCTCCTGCACGAGCTCCTCGCGCGGCACGCGGATCTCGCCGCGGTAGCGCAGCCGGCCGAAGAGATCGACGCCGGGCGTCTCCCTCACGAGGCGCCGGAAGAGGACGTGCGCCACGAGCTGCGCGGTCATCAGCACCGTCTCGCGCCGGTACACGTCGAGGAGCGTCTCGCCGAGCTCGCGCGTGTAGGCCTCGTCGCGCCGCGCGTCGAGGACCGGCGCGCCGCCGCGCCACACGTAGGTCCCCGCGTCCACCACGGTGCCGCCGGGCGCGACCGAGCGGCCCTCGTCGTCGACGGGGTTGCCGAAGCAGTCGAGCGGCCGCCCGTAGCGGATCACGCACATGCTCTGCGTGCCCACGAGCTTGCGGAAGAACGTGACCCAGCGATCGACCTGCGAGAACTCGTCGTCCTCGATGATGTAGCGCGCCTCGCCGGTGAGCTTGAGGTGATCCTCGATCAGCGACTCGGCCTCCATCACGAGCCCGTAGTTGATCGTCACCGGCACGAACCACACCGGCCGCTCGATCCCGAAGACCTGGTTGCGCGCGAACGCCTCCACCGCGGTGCCCGCGAGGCCGAGCTTGAGGTGGTGCTCGACCATCCCGGAGCGGCTGCGCGTGCCGCCGGGGAAGAACAGCGAGTGGTAGCCGCGCTCGATCATCACGCACGAGTAGGTCTTGAGCGCCTCCTTGTAGAGCCGCGCGGAGACGCGCCGATCGACGCGGTAGGCGCCGAGGTTGTGCATGAAGAAGCTGATGATCGGGTTCGTGAAGAGGTTCTTGCCCGCGCCGTACACGACCGGCGCGAGGTCCTCGCGCATGAGCGAGTAGCCGAGCGCGATCGAGTCGAGGTTCGAGCTGTGGGTCGGCACGTAGACGAGCGTCCCGATCTTCTCGAGCCGCTTCAGGAGCTCGATCTCGCCCTCGGCCTGGAGCATCTCGTCGATCGCGGGCGCGCCGAGGCTCGCGAGATCCGTGGGCAGCGACGCGGGCCGCATCACGCCGGTGAGGATCCGCGGCGTCACCCGCGTCGCGAGCGAGTACACGCGCGGGTCGAAGTTGCCCGCGATGTCGCGCGCCATCCGCTGCGCGATCCCCCGCAGCGCGTCGCGCTTCGCGTCGTCGCTCATCCGCGCGATCCGACGCAAGAGCCCGCGCCAGTAGCCGAGCTCCTGCTTGGCCTCCTCGTCGCGCTGCCGCTCGAGGCGCTGCGTCTCGTGGAAGGCGACCTCGTTGAGCGCGTACTCGAGCGACTTCGTGTCCGGCGCGTAGCGCTCGACCAGGCGCCGCACGACCTCGCGGATGATGTCGTCGCGCTCCGCGTTGAACCAGAAGATCGCCGGGTCGTCCGGGCTCGGGACGTACGGCTTGAGCCGGGGCAGGCGCATCGGGCGCGAGAGCAGCTTCCTCCAGACCATCAGACCGCCTCGAAGTAGCGCGCGAGCTCCCAGTCGGTCACCGCGGCCCGGAACTGCCGGACCTCCCACTCGCGGCTGGCGAGGTAGTGATCGACGAAGTCCTCGCCGAGGATCTCGCGCGCCGCCACGCTCTCCGCGAGCGCGCTCACCGCGTGCTCGAGCGTGAGCGGCAGCGGCCGGCCGCCCGCCGTCGCGTCGCCCTTGGTCTCGGGCGGCGGATCGATCGCGTTCTCGATGCCCCACAGGCCCGCGCCGATCGAGGTGGCCATCGCGACGTACGGGTTGATATCGGCGGCGGTCTGCCGGTACTCGACGCGCGTGCCCGCGCCGGCCGGGATCACGCGGATCGCGCACGTGCGGTTCTCGATCCCCCACGAGGGCGTCAGCGGCGCCCACACGCCGGGCACGTAGCGCTTGTAGGTGTTCACGAACGGCGAGTACAGCGCGGTGAGCTCGGACGCGAGCGTCGCCTGGCCCCCGACGTAGCGCAGCGCGTGCTGCGAGAGCCCGTTCGGCGCCTTCGGATCGTGGAAGAGGTTCTGCTCCCCCGTCGCGTCGACGAGGCTCTGGTGGAGGTGCCCGCTCGAGCCGGGGAGCGAGGGGTTCCACTTCGCCATGAAGGTCACCGCGAGGCCGTGGCGCTTCGCGAGCTGCTTCATCGTGGTCTTGAACAGCGCCGCGCGATCCGCGGCCTCGACCGCGTCCGTGTACTGGATCGCCGCCTCCCACACGCCGGGTCCCGTCTCGGTGTGGAAGCCCTCGATCGGGATGCCGAAGCCCTCCATCGTGTCGATCACGTCGTGGACGAGCTCGGCCTGCTGGCCCTCGCGCACCCACGAGTAGCCGAACATGCCGGGCGTGAGCGGCGTCATCCCGTGCCAGCGCTTCTGCGCCATCGACTCGGGGGTCTCCTTGAAGAGCCAGAACTCGAACTCGGCGCCGACCATCGGGCGGAAGCCGCGCGCCGCGGCGCGCGCGACGATGCGCTTCAAGAGCCCGCGCGGACACGCCGCGTGCGGGCGGTGCGACGCCGCGTCGTGGAAGTCGACGAGGAAGCACGCGGTGTCGGGCTCGTAGCGCAGCACCCGGAACGTCGCGAGATCGATCTTCGCGAGGGTGTCGGGGTAGCCCGAGTGCCAGCCGGTGACCTTGGCGTTGTCGTAGAGCTGGTCGCCCATGTCCCAGCCGAAGACCACGTCGCAGAAGCCGAAGCCCTTGTCGGCGACGGACCAGAACTTGTCGACGCTCATGAGCTTGCCGCGGAGGAGCCCGTCGACGTCGAAGCCGCCGACCTTGACCTTGCGGATCCCGCGCTCGACGAAGGTCTTCTTCAGCTCGGTGCGATCCATGGCGAGGAGTCTTACCAGACCCTCGCACGGCAGGACGAGGCATGATTGCGTGGACGTGACCGACTCGGATCGAGCGCGCTGGGACGCGCGGCACGCGGAGGCGGGGCCCCCGGGCGCGGCGCCCGCGTGGCTCGCCGCCTTCGACGCGGTGCTCCCGCGCCGCGGCCGCGCCCTCGACGTAGCCTGCGGGACCGGGCGCGTGGCCCTCTTCGCCCGGGCCCGCGGCCTCGCGGTCACCGCCGTGGACGTCTCGCCGATCGCGCTGGCGCGGCTGCGCGAGGCGGCGCCGGACGTCGTGACGGTGGAGCGCGACCTCGAGGCCGATCCGCGCCTGCCCGAGGGGCCCTTCGAGCTCGTGACGTGCTTCCGCTACCGGCAGCCCTCGCTGTGGCCGGCGCTGATCGCGGCCCTCGCGCCGGGCGGGATCGTCGCCGCCGAGGTGCTCGCGCGCGATCCGCGAGGCGCGTCGCACGAGGGGCGCTTCCGCGCGGAGCCGGGCGAGCTCCCACGGTGCGCCGCCGGCCTCGCGGTGCTGCACGCCGCCGAGGGTGAGCTCGACGGCGTGTACACCGCAAGAATACTTGCGCGTCGCTAGCGCCGGCGCCGGCGCGCGAGCGCGAGCCCGAGCAGCGCGAGGAGCGCGAGCGGTCCGCGCGAGGCCTCGCCGCCCACACGGCAGCCGCAGCCTCCGTCCATCATGCCGTCGCCGGCGTCGGCGGCGATCCCGCCGCCGTCCGCGATCGCGCCGTCGAGCGTCGCGCCGCCGTCCGCGCCCGCGCCGCCGTCGCCGGCCACGCCGCCGTCGTCGGTGCCGCTGCCCGCGTCGGCCGGCACGCCGCCG
>JAYRVK010000669.1:0-1647 GCA_041918555.1 Sandaracinaceae bacterium | reverse complement strand
TCGAGCTGGTAGCTCCCCGGCTCCACCGCGAGATCGCAAGGCGTGTTGCAGGGGACGGCGACGCCGTCGGGCCCCGTGAGGGTGACGGTCATCGGGTCGCCGAGCGCGGTGATGGCGAGCGGCGCGCGCTGCGCGGACGCGGGCGTCGCCGCGAGGGCGAGCGCGAACAGGAGCGAGGAGGCGAAGAGACGCGGCATGGGAGGGCCCTCGGGTGGCACGCGCTGGCACGGCCAGCGGCTCGCGGGCTGCCTGTGCATCCGCCGGGCCAGGTGAGCCGAGCGTCCGTGAGACCGCTCTCAGGGGTCGATCGCGTAGCGCGTCTGCACGAGGCCGCTGGGGTAGGCGCGGGTCTCGACGTGCCGGAGCGCCATGTCCCGATCCAGCCGACCGAAGAGCGGGATCCCCGCGCGAGGAGGATCGGGATCCTCGTGAGGACGAGCTCGTCGACGCCCCCCGCCGCGAGGAACGCCTGGATCACCTGGCCTCCGTCGACGTAGACGTGCTCCGCCCCCTCGCGCGCGATCGAGGAGCGCGGCGGGCTCGCCCGCGCGAACGCGGACGCGGTCGGTCAGCGACGCGGGCACCTCGCGCAGCGTCCGCGAGAGCACGACGACCGGCACCTCGTACGGCCACGCGTCGAAGCCCCGGACCGTGTCGAGGGTCTTCCGGCCCATCACGAGCAGGTCCACGGAATCGAGGAGTGCTCCGTAGCCGTAGTCCCCCTCGTCCGTGCCGGTCGTCCGCTCGAGCCAGTCCACCGATCCGTCCTCGCGGGCGAGGAAGCCGTCCACGCTGACGGCGCAGAACGCGGTCGTCCGAGGTCGCATGGGGAGCACCGTAGCCGAGGTCCGCGCGCGTGGCGCCGCCGCGCGCTTCGTTCCATTCTCCGCGCCATGAATGCTCCGATGCGGAAGCGGCTCGCGCTCCTCTGCGTCCTCGCGGGCGCCGCGGCGGCGGGCGTGGTGGCGTGCGGCGACGACGACGAGAGCGCCGCGACCACGACCCCGGCCGAGCCCGCGGAGGGCACCGGCGGTGCGGCCCCGAGCGCCGCCGGCGCCGCGCCGAACGACGAGGAGTCGGCCGCCGCGCGCCGCGCGCTCGCGGGGACGCGGGTCCACCTCGATCTGCTCGCGCTCGCGCACCTCGCGGACGTGGATCACCACGGCCTCTACATGGACTTCGGCACGCCGGCCCGGATGCACTTCACGATGGGCCGCTGGCACTCCGGGTTCCTGCGCGACGTGACCGCGGGCGAGCGCGACTTCACGCGCATCGGGACCGACGCGCGGGCGTGGTTCCACCTCGACGCGCCGCGCGCGCTGACGATGCGCGTGCGCGGCCGGCCGCTCGGCTCGAACGCGGTGGTCGTCTACCTCAACGGCCAGCGCGCGGGGCAGATCGACTTCGCGCCGGGCGGCGTGCAGGACGTCGACGTGCCGATCGAGGCGTCCGCGGTGCGCGCGGGCGAGAACGCGCTGATGCTCCGGTCCGCGACCACGCAGACGGTCCAGGGCGAAGAGGTGAGCGCCGAGATCGACTCGATCTGGTGGCTGCCCCGCGAGGTCCCGAGCGGGGAGCTCACGCCGCCGCGGTTCACGCAGCTCGTGCGCGAGCTCGAGGTGTCGGGCGCGCGGCGCCGCGCGGGCG
>JAYRVK010000668.1:0-17472 GCA_041918555.1 Sandaracinaceae bacterium | reverse complement strand
GGGAGCCGCCCGCGGTCCCCGTCGAGCCCGAGGCGCCGTGAGCGAGCCGCGCACCCGCGTGCTGGTGATCGAGGACGAGCCGCCGATGCGGCGGTTCCTGCGCACCACGCTCACCGCGCACGGCTACGAGCCGCTCGAGGCGAGCACCGCGGCCGAGGGCCTGGCGCTCGCGACGCAGCACAACCCCGAGATCGTGCTGCTCGACCTGGGCCTGCCGGATCGCGACGGGCTCGACGTCACGCGCGAGCTGCGCGGCTGGTCGCACGTCCCGATCATCGTGCTGTCCGCGCGCGGCCGCGAGGACGACAAGGTCGGCGCGCTCGACGCGGGCGCCGACGACTACCTCACCAAGCCCTTCGGCGTGAAGGAGCTCCTCGCGCGCCTGCGCGTCGCGCTCCGCCACGCGGCGCGCGGGCCCGCGCCGGTGAGCTCGTCGTTCGCGGTGGGCCCGATCGCCATCGACGACGCGCGCCACGAGGTGCGCGTCCGCGGCGAGCTCGTGCACCTCACGCCGATCGAGTATCGGCTCCTCGTCGTGCTCGCGCGCAAAGCGGGCCGCGTGCTCACGCACCGGCAGCTCCTCCTCGAGGTCTGGGGCCCGAACGCCGCGTCGCAGACCCACTACCTGCGCGTGTACATGACGCACCTCCGCCGCAAGCTCGAGGAGGACCCGGCGCGCCCGCGCCTCCTCCTCAACGAGCCGGGCGTCGGCTACCGCATGCAGGACTTCGACTGACGCGTCCGAGCTGTCAACAGTCCACCGACGCGTCCCCAGGAGTTGCCATGTCAACACCATGGGGAGGAGTTGCCATGTCAACACCATGGGGACGCGTTGGGGGACTGTTGACAACTCACGGCGAGCGCGGAGCGCGCGAGGCGGCGAGGAGCACGAGCGCAGCGACTGCGAGCGCGCACGCGCCCGACCCGCAGGCGAGGAGCGGCAGGTAGAACATCCGCGCGGGGAGCGGCCACGGGCCGAGCGCGAGGCCGCAGCCAGCGAGCGCGAGGAGCAGCGCGGTCAGCGCCGACCAGCCCGCGGTCGCGGCCGCGCGCGGGAGCCGAGCTGCGCGCTCGCCACCCGCCACCCCATACGCAAGAACAATTGCGATCGCACACGCGGCCGCGCCGAGCCCGAGCACGCGGGCCACGTGGATCGCGCGCTCGTCGATCGCGCTGAGGGTCAGCGGCGCCCACGCGAGGTGCGCTCCCAGCACGAGGAAGGGGACCGCCGCGGCGACGAGCATCGAGCGGTCGAAGCCCCACGCGCGCTTGATCGGGCCGAGCAGCGCGAACGCGAGGAAGAGCGCGAGCGGGATCGTCCACCGGCGCCGGTCCGAGAGGTGCTCTTCTCCGTCGCCGCGCGCGGCGTGCGCGATCGACCCGGCCCGGAGCGGCCACGCGTCGACGGGCGCGGGCCCCGCGAGCACGTCGAGCGAGCCGCCGAGCGCCGCGCGCGGCCGCGCCACGCCGAGCAGGAGCGCGAGCGAGGGCGCGAGGGCGTCGGGATCGATCGGCACGGGGACCTGCGCGCCGCTCGTGACGCTCGGCGCGCGCACGAGGATCGGCGCGTGGATCACCTCGGGCTCGTCGCCGCCGTGCCCGCCGGGGTCGCGGTGACCGTGATCCGAGAGGAGCGCGAACGCCGCGTCCTCGTGGGCGCTCACGCGCGCCATCACCGCGTCCGCGCGCGCGAGCGCGCTAAGGTGCGCCGCCGAGCGCACTCCCTCCGCGTGCGCCGTCGTGTCGGTGTCGACGACGTGCACGACGAGGAGCGCGGGCGGCGCCGCGGCACGCCACTGTGCGAGCGCGCGATCGAGCGGCGCGTCGAGCGCGTCGGCCGCGTCGCTCCCTCCGTCGGCGGGCCGCCCGTGCATGCGGCGGATCCAGTCGAGGCCCTCGCCCACGATCACCACGCGGCCGCCCGCCGCGCGGACGCGGTCCATCACCGAGTCGAAGCGCGCGCGCCCGTCGAAGCGGTTGGTGCGCACGCCCGACACGTCGCTCGGCACGCCCGTGAACGCGTGGTGGTGGAACGGGCGCGAGAGGCTCGGCAGCCCGAGGCGCACGGTGCCCGTCGTCGCGTGGGGGCGCAGGCGCGACCAGCTCGGGAGCGCGCGCGCCTCGTCGACGCGCAGGCCGTCCACGAGCACGATCGCGAGCCGGCGCGGGCCGCCCGCGGGCACCGGCCCCTCCGGCGCGAGCGCGCGCAGACGCGCGGCGCCGTCGGGCTCCTCGTTCGCACCGGCGAGGAGCCCCTCCGCGATCGGCGCGCACGCCGCGGCGAGGACGAGCCCGACGATCCCCATCACGCGCGCGACGCGCCGCCCGTCGACGGGGCGATCCGCGAGCGCGGCGACGCCGGTCGGGGGGGGGTCTTCGGCCGTCGGCGCGTCCTCGCTCACCGCCGAGGTGTGGCCGAGCGGTACTGCGGAGGGTAGTCGACGCGCTGCCCGAGCTCCTTGGCCGCGTGGAGCGTGAAGTACGGGTCGTAGAGGTGCGGCCGCGCGAGCGCGCAGAGGTCGGCGCGCCCCGCGAGGAGGATGGTGTTGATCTGATCGGCGTCCTGGATGTTCCCGACGGTGAGCGTCGGGATGCCGACCACGTTGCGGATCCGATCCGCGAACGGCGTCTGGTACATGCGGCCGTAGATCGGCCGCTGATCGGGGTGCACCTGCCCCGTCGAGACGTCGATCAGATCGCAGCCGCGCTCCTTCAGCGCGCCCGCGAAGACGAGCGAGTCGTCCGAGTCGAAGCCGCCCTCGACCCAGTCGGTCGCGCTGATGCGGACGCTCATCGGCTTGTCCGCGGGCCACGCGGCGCGCACCGCCTCGAAGACCTCGAGCGGGAAGCGCATGCGGGCCTCGAGCGAGCCGCCGTACACGTCGGTGCGCCGGTTCGTGAGCGGCGAGAGAAACGTCGAGAGCAAGTAGCCGTGCGCCATGTGGAGCTCGAGGAGATCGAAGCCCGCCTCGTCGGCGAGGCGCGCCGAGCGCACGAACTGTTCGCGCACGCGCTCCATGTCCTCGCGGGTCATCGCGCGCGGCACCTGGTTCCGCTCTCGGTACGGGATCGCCGAGGGCGCGAGGAGCTCCCAGTTCCCCGCGTCGAGGGGCTCGTCCTCGCCCTCCCACATGCGCTTGGTCGATCCCTTGCGCCCCGCGTGGCCGAGCTGCATCGCGATCTTCGCGCGCGAGCTCGCGTGCACGAAGTCGACGATGCGCCGCCACGCGTCGCGCTGCGCCTCGTTCCAGAGGCCCGTGCATCCGGGGCTGATGCGGCCCTCGGGGCTCACGTCGGTCATCTCGGCGAACACCAGCCCGGCCCCGCCCATCGCGCGGCTCCCGAGGTGTACGAGGTGCCAGTCGTTCGGGACGCCGTCGATCGCGGAGTACTGGCACATCGGCGACACGACGACGCGGTTCTCGACCGTCATCGCGCGAAGCGTGAACGGTGTGAACATCGGCGTCGCCGGGGTCTGGCCCGGCGGCGGGACCGGCTGGCCCACGTGCTCGAGGAACCAGCGATCCGCGGCCTCGACCAGCTCGGGGTCGCGGACCCGCAAGTTCTCGTGCGTGATGCGGCGCGACCGCGTGAGGAGCGACAACGCGAACTGCATCGGCGGGAGCGCGAAGTAGCGCCGGACGTCCTCGAACCACTCGAGGCTCTGCTGCGCCGCCTTCTGCGTGCGCGCGACCTGATCCTTGCGATCGCGCTCGTAGCTCGCGAGCGCCGCCGAGAGATCCTCGGGGTGCGCGTCGACGGCGGCGGCGAGCGCGATCGAGTCCTCCATCGCGAGCTTGGTGCCCGAGCCGATCGAGAAGTGCGCGGTGTGCGCGGCGTCGCCGATCATCACGACGTTGTCGAAGCACCAGCGCTCGAGCGTGATGGTCGGGAACTGTACCCAGCGAGACGCGTTGTCGAGGAGGCGGTGCCCGTGGAGATCCTCGGCGAACACGCGCTCGCAGTACGCGATGCTCTGTGCCGTGCTCGCCGTGTCGAGCCCCGCGTTGCGCCACGACGCCTCGTCGCACTCGACGATGACGGTGCTCGTGCCCTCTTCGAACTGGTAGGCGTGGATCTGGAAGATCCCGTGCTCGTTCTCGCGGAAGCTGAACGTGAACGCGGGCAGGCACAGGTCGCTCCCGAGCCACATGTAGCGGCACTTGCGGCGATCGATCGTCGGCCGCAGCACGTCGGCGTAGAGCGCGCGCGTGCGCGAGTTCACGCCGTCCGCGCCGACGAACAGATCGCACCCCTCGCGGATCGCCGCGGGGTCCTCGACGTCCTTCTGGAACGTGATCTCCACGCCGAGCTCTCTCGCGCGCGCCTGCAGGATCCCGAGGAGCCGCTTGCGGCTCATCCCGCAGAAGCCGTGGCCGCGCGAGCGCAGGAAGGTCCCGCGGTAGTGGATGTCGAGCGAGTCCCAGTACGCGAAGGCCTCGGTGATCGCGCGGAAGCTCTCTGCGTCCGCGTCCTCGAGGTTCCCGAGCGTCTCGTCCGAGAACACCACGCCCCAGCCGAACGTGTCGTCGGGCCGGTTGCGCTCGAACACGTGGATCTCGCGGCGCGGGTCGCGCTTCTTCAGGAGGATCGCGAGGTACAGGCCGGCGGGGCCGCCGCCGAGGATGTGGGTGCGCACGAGCCGAGTCGTAGGCGCCGATGCGCGCCGACGCGAGGCGCCTTCTCACTCCACTATTCGAAGTGGTAGCGGACGTCGAGCGACAGGACGTTGTACTCGGCCCGGTAGGTCCCCGCGTTCATCACCGAGCCGAACCCCGGCGGGTAGCAGCCGCGCTGCACGACCGGCATGCTCGGGTCGTAGGTCTCGATGATCGTCCCCGCCGCGTCGCGGCACGTGTACGTGTCGTCGACCCCGCGCCCGCCCGTCGACGCGGAGTGCCGCGCGCGCCCCTCGGTCACCGTGTGATCGAACTGGAAGATGTGTCCGTACGCGATCGACACGTCGAAGCGCTCGATGCGGAAGGTCGCGCCGAGGTGCAGGCCCAGGCGCATGCCCGGCATGAAGTCCGGGCCCTGGTAGTACTGGTTCATCCCGCTCGTCTCGAAGTGCGCGCCCGCGCGGAGCGCGAGCATCCCGGGGAGCACGTTCCAGTCGCCGCCCACGCGGATCGAGAGCTGATCCGACCAGCCCTTGGTGATCGGGATCGTCGCGGGGAGCCCGACCATGAGGCCGGCGGTCCCCTCGTTCACGCAGTCCCGATCGCCCTCGCAGATCCCGACGCTCTGCCCCGCGGGCGGGCGCGTGACGTAGTCGGTGACCTGCGAGTTGAGCGTGTACACGACGTCGAGCTCGAGATCCCAGCGCTCGTTCAGCATCGGATCGTCGACCTGCCCCATCAGCCGCGCGGACTGCTCCGGGTTGCGGTGCCGCGGGTGGATCCGATCCGCGTAGCGGATCGACACGCCGAACTCCCACGGCTGCCCCGCGTGGAGCAGCGCGCCCTCGAGGCGCGTGGTGTACGGGGTGTAGCTCCCCGGCATCGACGTCCCGAACGCGCCGGTCGTCACGGTGAGCGAGCCGTCGCCGTCGATCCCGTCGCTGATGCGTCCCATGACCGCGATGTCGAGGGCGTCGATCGGGGTGATGTGCACGGAGAACACGCCGGCGGGCACGAAGTAGTCGGCGAGCTCGAGCTGCGCGCGCGCGTCGGTCGCGGGATCCTGGGGCCCCGACCCGGCGTTGGTCATCGTCGTGAAGTTGATCGTCGCGATGCCCCACATGAACGTGGCGCCGAAGCTCAGCTCGGGGATCGGGCTGTAGCCGACGCCGATCGAGGGCCAGAAGAGCAAGATGCTCTGCTGCACGACTTGGTAGCGGACCGGCGAGGGGAGCTCGACGCCGTTCGCGGTGATCGTGCCGTCACCGTTGCCCCACGAGGCGCTGCCGACGGCCGCGGGCGCGAGGATCCCGAAGGCGATCCCGAGCCCCTCCATCGGGTGCATGCTGAAGAGGAGCTGCGGGCTCGGGCCGGGCGCGCCGTTGCGACAGACCTGGGGGAACTGCATCGCGGCGAAGTTGTTCGGGTCGCTCGGATCCGCGAAGCCGAAGCGGCTGTCCGCGATCGCCGTGTCGCTCACCCCCGAGTCGTCGTAGCCGCCCGAGCGCTGGACGCACGCGTCGTAGAACGCGAGGTGGCTCGAGAGGTAGATCTGGTAGCCCGCGAGGTTCGCCAGCGCGGCCGGGTTGAAGCGGAGCGCCATCGGATCGTCGGCGCGCGCCATGAAGGCGCCGCCGCGCCCGAAGGCGCGCGTGCCGGGCGCTACGTACTCGAGCCCACCTGCGCGAGCGACGCTCGGCAGCGCGGCGAGGACGACGACGAGGAGGGCCGGAACCACGGCGGCGCGACGAGGCATCGCGGCAGCATAACGGAAATCCCACGTCGTTCGGCAAGCCCACTCCGCATCACGGCGGGGCTGGTACACCACGCGCGGAGCACGCCCGTCGAGCCGCGGCCGCCCCGCGAGCCAGTCGACGGCGGGCGGGCCGCCCTGGAACATCGCGCCCGCCCCGTCCCCTCGGAGGCCCCGGGAGCGCGCGATCGAGACGGCAGGTGGAAGCAAGGAAAGCTGTCACTCGGCGGGGCGCCACCCCTCGTCCTCGCGCGTCTCCTCGCGCGCGGGGCACGACGCCGGGCGGACGACCCCGTCGCCGTCCTGGCGCAGCCCCGTCGTGAGCTCGGTCGCCGCGGCCGCCGCCACGCGCACCGTCGGACGCGCCGCGCGCGCGTCGCAGCCGAGCTGCTCGACCTCCCGCAGCGCGGCGAGCCCCTCCTCGCGCTCGCCCCGCGCGCCGTGCACGTGCGCGGTCCGGTAGAGCGCGTACGCGTAGAGCGGGGTCCCGAGCTGGCCGAGGGCGAAGCGGTAGTGCTCGATCGCGTCGTCGTAGTCCTCGTCGGCGAACGCGACCTCACCCCGCACCATGTACGCGAGCGTGGTGAGGAGGCCCGCCGCGCGGTGGCGCGTCGTGAAGCGCTCGGCGAGGCGACCCGCGCGCGCGCCGCCGCCCGCGCGCCACGTCATCCACAGTCGCAGGAAGTCGAGCTCGGCCGCGAGCTGCGCGTCGCGGTTCCCGCTCGCCGCCGCGTCGATCGTGCGCTCCGCGCGCTGCCGGAGCCGCCGCGCCTCGCGCGCCTCCGCATCGTCGGCCGCGTGGATCAGCGCCACCGCGAGCTCGCGCCCGAGCGTCCGGCGCTCCTCGCCGCGCGCCGCGCGGCGCTCGGCCTCGATCGCGTCGACCGTCCGCGTCGGGAACGCGAACACCTGCGGCGCCGCGTCGGAGCCGACCTCCGCGAGGAAGACCGGCGGGTCGATCGACATGCCCGCCTCCGCGGCCGAGGGCGACTGCGGCCCGCCGCACGCGGCGAGCCCTACCGCGAGCCCTGCAATGTATCTTGCGATCATCCGTCCGCGAAGTCGTCCGGGCCCGGATCGAAGGCGCCTCCGTCCCCCGAGTCGTCGAAGTCGTCGCCGAGGTTCTCGAAGCGGGTGTACTCGTGGAAGAAGCGGCACTTGACGGTCCCGACCGGGCCCGCGCGCTGCTTGCCGATGATGAGCTCGGCGATCCCGCGCAGATCCGGATCGTCGCGGTTGTAGAACTCTTCGCGGAAGACGAACAGGATCACGTCGGCGTCCTGCTCGATCGCGCCCGACTCGCGCAGGTCCGCGAGCTGCGGGCGCTTGTCCTTGCCGCTGCGGGTCTCGACGCCGCGGTTGAGCTGCGAGAGCGCGATCACCGGGATCGACAGCTCCTTGGCGAGCGCCTTGAGCGAGCGGCTGATCTCGCTCACCTCCTTCTCGCGGCTCTCGACCTTGGTGCCGGCGCGCATGAGCTGGAGGTAGTCGATCACCACGAGCCCGAGCCCGTGCTCGGCCTTCAAGCGCCGCGCCTTGCCGCGCAGCTCCATCACCGAGATGGCCGGCGAGTCGTCGATGTAGAGCGGCATGTTGGTGAGCGTCCCCGCCGCGCTCGTCAGCCGCGTCCAGTCGTCACGGCTGAGCATGCCCGTGCGCAGCCGCCCGCCGTCCACCTTCGCCTCGCTGCAGAGGAGGCGCTTGGCGAGCTCCTCCTTCGCCATCTCGAGGTTGAAGCACACGACCGGCGTCTGCCGCGCCGCGCACGCGTGGACCGCGATGTTCATCGCGACCGCGGTCTTCCCCATGCCCGGGCGGCCCGCGATGATGATGAGCTCGCCGGCCTTGAGCCCCGCCGTCATCCGATCGAGCTTCGTGAAGCCGGTCGGCAGGCCGCTGATCTTCTCCTTGCGCTCCGCCGCCTCGGTCACCTGCTCGAAGGTGCGGATGACGACGTCCTTGATGTGCTCGTAGGGCGACGCCGACTTCTGCTTCGTGACGTCGAAGATCGACTTCTCGGCGCCGTCGATGAACTCGTCGACCTCGCCGTAGTCGCCATAGCCCTTGGCCGCGATCTCGTGGCAGCTCTGGATGAGGCGGCGCACCACCGCCTTGTCGCGGACGATGTCGGCGTGGTGCGCGATGTTCTCGACGGTCGGGATCGTCTCCGTCAGCGCGACGAGGTGCTCGTCCCCGCCGGCCTTCGCGAGCGCGCCGCGATCGACGAGCCACGCGCGCAGCGTGATCAGGTCGACGGGCGCGCCCTTGCGCCCGAGCTCGAGCATCCCGTCGAAGATGAGCCCGTTGGCGCGGCCGTAGAAGTCGTCGGGCTCGAGGATCTCGGCCGCGCTCGCGAGCGCGTTGTTGTCGAGCAGGATGCCGCCCAGCACCGCGCGCTCCGCGTCGAGCGAGTGCGGCGGCACGCGCCCGCGCTGCGCCGAGGGCATCGGCGCGGCGTCGAACGCGGGATGGTCGGGCAGCACCACCATGACGGATCCGTCTATCACTCACTCCGAGGGCACGTAAGAACGCACGAATGACACGTCCCCCACCGACACGAAGGCCGGCGGGGGACTGACGGAACGCGACGCGCCTCGAGGCCAGGCCGGCGCGCCGCGCCGGCCGGCCGAGGAGCTCAGGCCGGGGGCGTCTCGGCCACGACCGTCACCTTGATGGTGGCGGTCACGTCGTAGCCGAGCTTGATCCCGACGCTGTGCTCGCCGAGCTCCTTGATGGGCTCGTCGAGCACGATGCGCTTGCGATCGACCTCGACGCCCTTCGCCTCGAGCGCGGCCGCGATGT
Source organism: Sandaracinaceae bacterium (assembly GCA_041918555.1). GTDB lineage: Bacteria > Myxococcota_A > Polyangia > Polyangiales > Sandaracinaceae > JACKEC01. The sequence goes on along the minus strand of JAYRVK010000668.1, from coordinate 8,298 downwards.
CCTTCGCGCCGACCGAGCCGAAGAGCTTGCCCGTCTCGCCGGCGTTCGCCGTGATCTCGACGCGCACCTTCCCGAGCTCGGCGGCGCGCGTCTGCGCGTCCGCCGAGAGCTTGGCCGCGCGCTTGAGCGCGACCTGCTTGGCGTGCTCGATCTGCGCGACGTTGCCGCGCGTCGCGATCGCCGCGAGGCCGCGCGGCAGGAGGTAGTTGCGCGCGTAGCCGGGCTTGACGCGGACGAGGTCGCCCGCGCGGCCGAGGTTCTCCACGTCGTCCTGCAAGACGACGTGCACGATGTTACGGGCCATGACTACTTGACCGCCGTGTAGGGCAGGAGCGCGATCATGCGCGCGCGCTTGATCGCCTGCGTGAGCTGCCGCTGCTGCTTGGCCGTGAGGCCGCTGATGCGGCGCGGGACGATCTTCCCGCGCTCGGTGATGAAGTGCCGCAGGGTCTGCGGGTCGCGGTAGTCGAACACGAAGTCCGTCGCGAGGACGAACGCGGGCGGGCGCTTGCGCCCCGTGCGCCGTCGGATGCCGAGCGGATCGTCGCCGCGGCCGGACTTGCGGGAGCCTCCCCCGCCGACATCGTCGTCATCGTCGTCGTCGTGCATCATGGCTCACTCCTCCTCGTCGGGGCTGGCGGGCTCCTCTTCGGGCGCGCGCGCGGTCGAGTCTTCTTCGGGGGCGTCTTCTCCGGCGTCCTCGTCGTCGAGGTCGGCTTCACCGGACTCCTCGCCGTCGGCGCCCTCGGCGCGCGGGCGCTCGCGCATCCCGAGGCGCTCCTCGAAGGAGGGCTCTTCCTCCTCCTCGGTGCTCGCCTCGAGCTCGTGGAACTCGATCTCGGCCGGATCGACCTCGAGCGCTTCGATGTCGTAGAGGCCCTCGAGCCGCACCGTCTGGTAGCGGATGACCTCGTCGAAGTTGCGGAGGTTGCGCTCGATCTCGGCGACGACGTCGGAGAAGCCGACGAAGCGGACGTACACGAACTGGCCGCGCGTGTGCCGCTTGATCGCGTAGGCGAGCCGGCGCTTGCCCCACTGGTCCACGCGGGTCAGCCGCGCGCCGTGCTTCTCCAGAAGCTCGGTGATGCGATCCGACACCTTCTTGGCCTCCGACGGGCCGATGGTCGGTCGCATGATGTAAACGAGCTCGTACTCGCGTGCGAGCTTCTTCGCTGCGCTCATGAACGTTCCTCTTGGGCAGAGGCCCCGACCAGGCGGTCGGAGCGAGGAAAGGGTCTCGGTTTTTCAGTCTCTCGTCCGCGTGTTGACCACGTTCATGGCGACGTCGGTGCCGTCGACCACGGCCATCGTCAGCGCGCGGGTCGCGTCCTCTAGCACACTCGCGAGCCGCGCGCCCTCGGTTTCCGTGAAGTCCCCCAGGACCCAGTCGACGACGGTCCCCTCGACGGGTCGGCCGATGCCGACGCGCAGGCGATCGAACTCCGGCCCGCCGCACGCGGCGACGATGGACTCGAGGCCGTTGTGGCCGCCGGTGCCCCCCCCTCGCTTGAGGCGCACGATCCCGAGCGGGAGGTCGAGCTCGTCGTGGACGACGAGCACCTCGCCGACGGAGACGCCGAAGCGCTCCATCGCCGCCGCGACCGCGAGGCCGGAGCGGTTCATGTAGCCGTGCGGCTCGAGGAGCACGACGTCGCGCCCGCCGATCGACGCACGCCCGAAGCGCCCGCCGAGGCCGGGCCCGAGCGGCGCGCCGAGCGCGGCGAGGACGCGGAAGCCGGCGTTGTGGCGGTTGCGCGCGTGATCGGGCCCGGGGTTGCCGAGCCCGACCACCAGCGACACCGGCACGAGACCCTACTTCTTCTTCGCGGGCGCGGGCGCGGGCGCCGCCGCGGCCGCGGCGGGAGCAGCCGCCACCTCGTCCTCGGGCTGCTCCATCGTCTCCGTGAACTCGACGAAGAGCACGCGCCGCCGACTCGGGAAGGTGACCTCCACGCCCGCGTCGAGCGGCAGGTCCTCGACCTTGACCTCGTCGCCGAGATCGAGCGGCGAGACGTCGACGGTGATGGCCGCCGGGACGTCCTGCGGGAACGCGCGCACCGGGAGGTCGCGGAAGAGCTTCCGGATCTGGCCGCCCTTCTGCACGCCGGCCGCGCGGCCCTTGACCTCGAGCGGGACGATGGTCTCCACGGTCCGGTCCTTGGCCACCGCGTAGAAGTCCGCGTGCCGCAGCGCGCGCGTCACCGGATCGATCGCCAGGTCCCGGACGAGCGCGAGCAGCTTCTTGCCGTCGAGCTCGAGCTCGAGCAGCTGGTTGCGACCGTAGTCGCCCGTGATCGCCTTCTCGAGCTTCGCCGGAGAGACGGAGAGCTTCACCGTCTCGGTCCCCGGACCGTAATAGATCGCCGGAATCAGCCCGCGCTTGCGGAGCTGACGCGCCGGCCCCTTTCCGCTCGTGTGGCGGACCTCAGCCGAAAGCGTCTGCGCTTCCATCTCTCTCACCTCTCCTGACTCGGCCCTGGCTCGTCTAGACGAAGAGCGAGCTGACCGAGTCGCTGTTGTGGATCCTCTTGATGGCCTCGCCCAGGAGGCGCGAGACCGACAGCACCTTGAACTTCCCCGACTCCCTCGCGCGCGTCGAGATCGGGATCGTGTCCGTGACGACGACCTCCTCGATCACCGACTTCTCGATCCGATCGACGGCGGGACCGGAGAGCACGGGGTGCGTGGCCGCGGCGAACACGCGCGAGGCGCCGCGCGCGACGAGCGCCTGCGCCGCGTTCGTCAGCGTGCCCGCGGTGTCGACCATGTCGTCGATGATCACGCAGTCGCGGCCCTCGACGGCGCCGACGATGTTCATCACCTCGCTCACGTTCGCGGCCTGCCGGCGCTTGTCGATGATCGCGAGCTCGCTGCCGAGCCGCTTCGCGTAGGCGCGCGCGCGCTCGACGCCGCCCGCGTCGGGCGACACGCACACGCTGCCCGGCGAGAGCTTGGGCTGCAGGTAATTGAGGAACACCGGCATCGCGTACAGGTGATCGAAGGGGATGTTGAAGAAGCCCTGGATCTGGCCCGCGTGCAGATCCATCGCGACCACGCGCGACGCGCCGGCGGCCTGCAGCAGATCCGCGACGAGCTTCGCGGTGATCGGCGTGCGCGGCGCGACCTTCCGATCCTGCCGCGCGTAGCCGTAGTACGGCATCACCGCGGTGATCGAGCCGGCCGACGCGCGCTTGAGCGTGTCGATCATCACGAGCAGCTGCATCAGGTGATCGTTCACCGGCGCGCACGTGGGCTGGACCACGTAGCAGTCGACGCCGCGCACGTTCTCCTTCACCTCGGCGAAGACCTCTCCGTCGGAGAACGTGCTGATCTTGCAGCGCCCGACGGAGACCTCGAGGTAGCTCGCGATCTGCTCCGCGAGCGGAGCGTTCGCATGACCCGAGAAGATGCAGATCGACTTGAACACGGGGCGGCCTTCCCCGTCGCGGCGCGCTGCGCTTCGATGGGTGCGTGTCGGTAGCAAACGGCTCTCGGGGTGTCAACGCAAGGGCCCCGCGATCGCCGTGTAAGGGTGGTCCATTTGCCCACCCGGTGGCTCCGCAGATCGTTTCAGCACCGAACTCTCGTGCATGACTCGGCTTTCTCAGAAGCCGCGCGCGGAGGCATCACGAGCGGGTTGCAGCGAGCGCGCATCCGTGGCTCCATCACTGCCTGCGAAGACGCTTGCCGAGGACGCCGTGAACACGAAGACCGCAGCGCAGCAGGGCCGAACGACGTCGACGACGACGCTGACGCCCGGAGGAAAGATGAGTTCGCCGATGCAGACGGTGACGCTGTTCACGGATCGGACGATGTTCGAACAGCAGTGGAGCCGCGCGCTCAGCGCCGCGGGCCTCGAGCCGACGACGGCGCGCCCCGAGCACCTTCCCGACTCGATCAGCGCGGGCAACGCGCTCGTGATCGACGCGGGCTCCGAGGGCTACGACGAGGACGAGCTCCTCGCGCACGTCGGCCTCGCGCGCGCGCTCGGTGCGCGCCCCGTCGTGTCGGTGCCGACGGACGTGGACGTGAGCTCGATCGACGACATCCTCGACGATCTCTGCAGCGGCCTCGTGACGCGCCGGCCCGAGGACGTCGACCGGATCGTGGCGGCGCTCGCGCGCCGCGCCGACGCGTCCCGCGCGCAGCGCTTCGAGTACCTCACCGTCTCGCCGCGCGGCGGCGAGCTCCTCGCGATCTTCAGCGATGGCAACGCGGTGCTCGTGGATCGCGACCACCTCGAGGGCGACGACGGATCGCCGGTCGAGGCGATCGCGCTCGCGCAAGACGCGACGCGCGCAGTGCTCTCCCTCGAGAGTGGCAAGGAAATGCAGTTGACGACCGAGGTCGTCGCCCGCAAGAGCGCGCTCGCGAAGACGAACGGCGCGACGAGCGGCAGCGTCGACGGAGTGCGCCTGGGCCAGCGCATCCGGGAGCTCCGCCTCGCGGCGGGGCTCACCCAGGCCGAGCTCGCGCGCCGCACGGGGATCCACCGCCCGAACATCGCGCGCGTCGAGGCGGGCCGGCACACGCCCTCGCTCGAGACGCTCGCGCGGCTCGCGTCGGCGATCGGAGTCCCGACGACCGCCGTGCTGAGCTCCTGATTTCTGAGGGGTGCTGCGCTGTTTTTTCTGAGGGCGCTGCGCGCGCCCTCCCCCACGCGCTCCGCGCGCGGGGCCCCCCCCATCGTCCGAACGCGCTACGCGCGATCGACCCCATCGCGGGGCGATGGGTCCCCCTCGGCCGACGGCCGTCGCTGCGCGACGGCCTGGCCTCGATTCGTGTGCACGCGTGCGGGCCATCCTCTCGCACGCTCACGACCGCTTGCTGCCTCGCGCGCTACGCGACGAATGCGAACCGGCCCGAGACCGAAGGGCTCGGGACGGCGCGACGAGACCCAGAGGGGCTCGGCGCGTGCGCAGCGAGACCGCGCAGCGGGCTCGCGGAGCCGCCGCAGAAGACCGCGCAGCGGGCTTCGGAGGCGCCCCCATCAACATCGATCGATGTTCGAGTCTCGATCGGGTCGATGCGCGAAGACGGGCGCGCACGCGATGCGCTTCGAGAGCACGAGTGAGCCGCGCGATGTCGACGGCAACGCACTCGAGGCGAAGCACCTCGCGGAGTTTCGCGGCAGACTCCGCCGATGGCGGAAGGGAAGATCACCCCGCGCGACGCGGCGACGGTGCTGCTCCTGCGCGAAGAGCGCGGCGGCGGCTTCTCCGTCTTCATGGTGAAGCGGCACGACAAGAGCGGCTTCATGGCGGGCGCCTACGTGTTCCCGGGCGGCACGCTCGACGCCGCCGATCACGGCTGGACCCGCGTCCGCGGGCGCAGCGCCGCCGAGGCGGCGGCGGTCCTCGGCGAGGCCGACGGGGCGTTCGCGCTCGCCCTCCACGTCGCGGCGATCCGCGAGACCTTCGAAGAGGCCGGCGTGCTGATCGCCGACGGCGCGGACGCGGCGGACCTCGCCGGCGCGCGCGCGCGACTCCACGGCGGCGCGGACTTCGCGGCGCTCGCGGAGGAGCACGGCCTCGTGCTGCGCCTCGACTCCATCGCGCCGTGGTCGCGCTGGGTCACTCCGGAGCTGGAGCCGCGCCGCTACGACGCCCGCTTCTTCCTCGCGCGCGCGCCGCGCGAGCAGGAGGCCGCGCACGATCGGATCGAGGTGACCGCGGGCGAGTGGCTCACTCCCGGGGCGGCGCTCGCGCGCTTCGAGGACGGCTCGATCTCGCTGCCGCCGCCGACGCTCCGGACGATCGAGCAGCTCGCGCGGTGCGCGAGCGTCGACGACGCCTTCGAGGTTGCCGCGCGGCGCGGGCCGCCCGCGCCCGTCCAGCCGCACTTCGTCCAGCTGGGCGACGTCCCGACGCTGACGCTCCCGGGGGACCCGGAGCACCCGATCGCGGAGCGCCGCATCGAGGGGCCGACCCGCTTCTGCCTGATCGGCGGCCGCTTCCGCTCGACGGACGCCTGATCGATCGCAAGTCGACTTGCCCCGTTCCACCGGCCCTCGACCGGAGCGTAGACTCCGCGCATGCGCCACGCGTTCGTCGCCATCCTCCTCCTCGCCCTCCCCGGGGCGGCGCGCGCGCAGGACGCGACGAGCCCGGGCGAGCTGACCGCGCCGCACCCCACCCTCGAGCACGTCTCCATCGAGTGGGCGATCGACGGAGACGACGACCTCGACGGCGTCGCGACCGTGCGCTTCCGAGAGGCGGGCACGAGCGCCTGGCGCGACGGGCACCCGCTCTTCCGCGTCCCCGCCGGCAGCAACGAGGGCCACAGCTGGGCGAACCGTCACGCGGGGAGCCTGTTCGCGCTCCGCCCCGGCACCACGTACGAGATCGAGGTCGCGCTGAGCGACCCCGACGGCGGGGGCGAGACGCGCACGCTCACCGCGGCGACGCGCCCCGTGCCGGCGGTCGCCGACGGCGCGGTCACGACGAACGTCACGCCGGCGACCTTCGAGGCCGCGCTCGACGCCGCGTCGCCGGGAGAAGTCCTCTTGCTCGCTGCAGGCACGTATCCTTCGTTCACGGTCGGGAACGACGGCAGCGCAGGGGCCCCGATCGTCGTGCGCGGCGCGGCGGCGGCGGAGGTGATCGTCGAGGGCGAGGTCCGCATGGACGGCCGGAGCCACGTCTGGATCATGGATCTGACCATCCAGGGTCAGGTGAAGTTCAACGACAGCGCGAACATCGTCGTCCAGGGCTGCCGGATCGAGACCGCGCAGGACGGCATCGTCGCGTACGGCACGGGCACCGTCGACGGGTACTTCGCGGACAACACGATCGTCGGCCCGACGGTGTGGCAGGAGTCCGCGCTCGGCGCGAGCGGCGACAACCTCGGCGAGGGGATCGTGCTCACCGGGCCCGGCAACGTCATCGCGCACAACCGCGTCGAGGGCTTCCGCGACTGCATCTCGCTCCTCGAGGACGACCTCGCGGTGGACCAGCGCTCGATCGACATCGTGGGCAACGACCTCGCGCGCTGCGCCGACGACGCGATCGAGGCGGACTTCGCGATGGGCAACGTGCGCGTCCTCCGCAACCGGAGCGCCACGACGTTCATCGCGTGGAGCTCGCAGCCTGGGCTCGGCGGCCCGACGTGGTTCGTCCGCAACGTGGCCTTCGCGAACTTCTTCCAGCTCTTCAAGCCCAACCGCGGCAGCGTCGGCGACGTCCTCTACCACAACACCGCGCTCGGCCCGGGCGACGCGTTCGGCGTGTACACGAGCGACGCGTGGGGCCGCGCGACCGCGCGCAACAACCTCTTCCTCGGCGGCGCGGGCGAGGCGACGGTCAACGGGTTCGACACCGGGCCCGGGAGCATCCTCGTCGTCGCCACGCTCGACACGAGCACCTCGAGCTTCGACTACGACGGCTACGGCTCGATCGAGGTGGCGCGCTTCGACGGCCGCTTCGGCGACGTCCGGTTCGGGAGCTTCGCCGAGCTCGTCGCGATGACCACCGAGGCACACGCAGTGCAAGTCGACTTGTCGATCTTCGCGACGCCTCCCGGGTTCCCGCGCAGCCTCTTCCCGGCGCTCGACGCGCCGGACCTGCGGCTGCGCGAGGGGTCGGCGGCGGTCGACGTCGGCGCGCCGCTCGCCAACGTGAACGACGGCTTCGCGGGCGCGGGCCCCGACCTCGGCGCCTACGAGGCGGGGAGCGAGCTCCCGCCCTACGGACCGCGCAGCGGCGGTCCGGTCTGCGGCAACGGAGTGGTGGAGGTCGGCGAGGGCTGCGACGACGGCAACGCGACGGCCGGCGACGGATGCAACACGACTTGCCAGATCGAGGTCGCGCCTGGCGAGGACGGCGGCGTCCTCCCCGGGACCGACGGGGGCACCCGGCCCGGACCCGACGGCGGCGCGCCGCCCGGGACCGACGGCGGCACGACGGGCGGCGGCTCGGACGGCTGCGGCTGCCGCGTCGCGGCCTCGCGCGCTGGCCCGCTCGGGGTCCTCGCGGTCCTCGCGCTCGCCGCGCTGCGCCGGCGGCGCTGAGGCGCGTCGCTCGAGAGGTGACGATGAGTCGATCGCGGCCAGGCCGGCGCGAACCGGCGGGCCCCCCCTTTCCGGCAGCTCGATGAGCCGATCGCGGACGGGCCGTCGCGCAGTGAGGTTCCGTCGGGGAGCGACGGCCGTCGGCCGAGGGCCCCCCGCGCTGACGTGCGCCGACGGGGGTGGGTGGGGCCCCGCGCGCAACGCGGGGGAGGGGCGCGCGCAGCGCCCCTCGAAAGCTCAGAGAGTGCCGATGGGTCGATCGAGCCCAGGCCGGCGCGCAGCGCCGGCCG
>JAYRVK010000667.1:0-4935 GCA_041918555.1 Sandaracinaceae bacterium | reverse complement strand
GGAGCGAACGCGCGCAAGCGCGTTCGTACCGGGGTTGGGGGCCCCAGCGCGATTCACTCGCGCTGGGGGAAGGGGGTGTAACCCCCTTCGAAAACTCAGCGTAGCGACGTGATCGCGCGCCCTCCGTCGATGCTGTGGAGCGCGCCGGTGATCCAGCGCGCCTCGTCGCTCGAGAGGAAGGCGACGAGCGCGGCGACCTCGTCGGCGGTGCCGGGGCGGCCGATCGGGTGCGTGGTCGCGCTGCGCTCGAGGAACGCGCGGTAGGCCTCCGCGCTCATCCCCGTCGCGAGGTGGAGGTTGGTCACGACGACGCCGGGGTTCACGGCGTTGACGCGGACCTTCTTCGGCGCGAGCTCGAGGGCCATGCTCTGGGTCAGCATGTCGACCGCGGCCTTGCTCACGCAGTAGCCGAGCAGGCCCGCGTAGGGCCGGAGGCCCGCCACGCTCGAGACGTTGAGCACGCTCGCGTCGCCGCGCCCAGCCGCCGCCGCGACGAGGTGCGGCGCCGCGTGCCGACTCACCTCGTAGACCCCGAAGAGGTTCGTCTCGAGGAGCCCGCGGAACGCGGCCGGATCGCTCTCGAGCACGCCCTCGAAGCCGATGATGCCCGCGCCGTTGACCAGCACGTCGAGCCCGCCGAGGTACGCGACGGCGTCGCCCACCGCGCGCTCGGAGTCGAGGGCGCGCGCGTGATCGGCGACGATCGCCGCGCCCTCGCTGCCCGCGGCGCGCACCGCGGCGAGCGTCTCGTCGAGCGCGTCGGCGCGCCGGCCCGTCACCACCACTCGCGCGCCCTCGGTCGCGAACCGGACGGCGCACGCGCGCCCGAGCCCGCTCGACCCGCCCGTGATCAGCGCCCGCTTCCCTCGGAGTCTCTGCACAACGCCGCGAGCATGTCGCCGGGCTCCGGCGATGTCGACCGGCGCGACCCACGCCGAAATGCCCGACCTCCCGCGGCGCGTTTGGCAGACTGGTCATCCCGATGAGGCTCGATCTCCGCGGGCTCGCCCTCCTGCTCCCCGCCGTCGCCGCGTGCGAGGCCCTCGCGGTCCCGCCGGCCGTGACCACCCCGGTCGAGCTGGTCGCGGACGCGGCGCCACCGGCGCCGGCGGCCGAGTGCGAGCAGCACATGATCCACCTGCCGATGGTGATCTCCTTCCCCGCCGCGAGCGCCGAGCTCGACGCGCGGGGCCGCGAGATCGCCGCCGAGCTCGTCGCCTCGATGGCCGCCCGCGGGGACATCGTGCGGGTGCGCGTGGAGGGGCACCTCGACTGGTGCGGCGACCCCGAGGTCGTCGATCTGTCCGAGGCGCGGGCGCGGGTCGTCGCCGACGAGCTCCTGCGTCTCGGCGTCGCGCCGGAGCGCGTCGAGACGATCGCCTACCTGCGCTCGGGACGCTCTGCGTGCGACTGCCCGATGCCCGATCCGGAGCGGCCCACGAGCACGGATCGCCGCGTCGAGTTCACCTATGTGGTGTGCCGCCCCGGCTGACGCTCAGGGGCAGGGGTGCGCCGCGTTCCACTCCTCGACCGAGCCGTAGAGGCCGTCGGGCGTCTCGAGCAGCGGATCGCAGTCCATCTCGGGGTCTTCGAACGAGATGTAGCCGGTGCGGCGCCCGCAGCGGAGCAGGGACACGCTCGTCGCGGCGCGGCGCAGACAGTCCGCATCGCACCCGTTCATCGACAGCGCGTCCATCAGCGTCGAGTAGCGCGTCGGGCCCACCGTGAAGTAGTCCGGGCAGCGACCGTCGAGGTCGTTCCAGCGCCGCACGTAGGTCGGGCCGCCGGTGCAGTCGGCGATCCAGATGTCGAGGTCGATGTAGCTGCACGTCGGGCCCGCATCGGGGGGGGGGCCCGCGTCGGGGGCGCCGGCGTCGGGGGCGCCCGCGTCGGCGGTGCCGGCGTCGGAGGCGCCGGCGTCGGAGGCGCCGGCGTCGGTCGCGCCGGCGTCGTCGCCGCCGCCCGCGTCGGAGCTCGCGTCGCTCCCGCCGCCGCCCGCGTCGGCGGTGGCGCCGGCGTCGAGGCCGCCTCCCGCGTCGGCGGTGCCGGAGTCGCCGCAGCCGGCGAGGGCGAGGGAGATCAACACCGACCAAGAAAAGCTACGGAGCATCGTGAGCGCCTCCTCGGACCCAACCCTGGCGCCGCGTGCCCGCCGCCGCCAGCCGGCCGCGGTTGCGCCGCGGTCCGCGCGGCCGCAGAACCGAGCCGTGTCGGACGAGCCCCCCGATCGGCCCGGCCTCGAGTGGTCGGCGCTGCGCTCGCTGCTCCCGTACCTCTGGCCGCGGGGGGGCTGGGGGCTGCGCGGCCGCGTCGTGCTCGCGATGCTCTTCCTCGCGGCGGCCAAGGCGACCAACGTCTACGTGCCCGTGCTCTATCGCGGCGCGATCGACGCGCTCGGGGGCGACGCGTCCGCGGTGGTGGTGCTGCCGATCGCGCTCATCGTGGGCTACGGCCTGATGCGCGTGACGTCGCTGACCTTCGGCCAGCTCCGCGACGCGGTGTTCGCCAAGGTCGGCCAGCGCGCGATCCGCACGGTGGCGCTCGGCGTGTTCCGGCACCTGCACGGGCTCTCCCTGCGCTTCCACCTCGACCGGCAGACCGGCGGCCTGAGCCGCAGCATCGAGCGCGGTACGCGCGGCATCAACACGCTCTTGAGCTTCACGCTCTTCAACGTCCTGCCGACCTTCGTCGAGATCGCGATGGTCACCGTCGTGCTCTCTGCGCTGCTCGACGGCTGGTTCGCGCTCGTGACCCTCGTGACGGTGACCGTGTACATCGCCTACACGATCGCGATCACGCAGTGGCGACTGAAGTTCCGGCGCGAGATGAACGATCAGGACAACCGCGCGAACACGAAGGCGATCGACAGCCTCCTCAACTTCGAGACGGTGAAGTACTTCGACGCGGAGGAGCACGAGGCCGGCCGCTTCGACGCCGCGCTCGAGAAGTACGAGACCGCGGCGGTGAAGGCGCAGACCTCGCTCGCGCTCCTCAACATCGGGCAGTCCGCGATCATCGCCGCGGGGCTCACCCTCGTCATGTACATGGCGGCGCAGGGGATCGTGCGCGGCGAGCTGTCGATCGGCGACTTCGTCCTCGCGAACACGTACCTCTTGCAGCTCTACCAGCCGCTCGGGTTCTTCGGGTTCGTCTACAACGAGATCAAGCAGGCGCTCGTCGACATGGAGCGCATGTTCGTGCTGCTCGGCGAGGACCCGGACGTCGCCGATCGCCCGGGCGCGCCGCCGCTCGAGGTGACCGACGCGGTGGTGCGCTTCGAGGACGTATCCTTCGCCTACGGGGATCGGCCGATCCTGCGCGGCGTCGACCTCGAGATCCCCGCCGGCGCGAAGGTCGCGGTGGTCGGCTCGTCCGGCGCGGGCAAGTCCACCCTCGCGCGCCTGCTCTTCCGCTTCTACGACGTCACCGAGGGCCGCATCACCATCGACGGCCAGGACCTCCGTGAAGTGACGCAAGCCTCGTTGCGGCGTCGGATCGGGATCGTCCCGCAAGACACCGTGCTGTTCAACGACAGCATCTACTACAACGTCGCCTACGGCCGCCCGGACGCGAGCAAGGAGGAGGTCGAGGAGGCCGCCCGCATGGCGGAGCTCCACGACTTCGTGTCGGCGCTGCCCGCGGGCTACGAGACGCCGGTCGGCGAGCGCGGCCTCAAGCTCTCGGGCGGCGAGAAGCAGCGCGTCGCCATCGCGCGCACGATCCTCAAGGCGCCCCCCATCCTGATCCTCGACGAGGCCACGAGCGCGCTCGACACCGCGACCGAGCGCAACATCCAGCGCCACCTCGCCGAGGTCAGCCGCGGCCGCACCACGCTCGTCATCGCGCCCCGGCTCTCGACGATCGTCGCCGCCGACCAGATCGTGGTCCTCGACGCGGGCCGCGTCGCCGAGCGCGGCACGCACGAGGAGCTCCTCGCGAAGGCCGGCCTCTACGCGGAGCTCTGGCACCGCCAGGCCGAGCAAGAGGCGGCCTGAGCGACGCGCGGCGCGCTCTCGTAACGCCGCGGCGCGCGTGGCATACCCGGGAGCGATGACGATGGACTGGGACGAGGTCGAGCGGCTCGCCACCGAGGGCAACCACGCGCCTCCGCGGGTGGTGGAGAAGACCGACGAGGAGTGGCGCGCGCTCCTCACGCCGCAGGAATTCCACGTCACGCGCGACCACGGGACCGAGCGCGCGTTCAGCTCGCGGATGTGCTCCTTGTTCGAGCCCGGCCGCTACGCGTGCAAGTGCTGCGGCGAGCTGCTGTTCGACGCGTCGCACAAGTTCGAGTCCGGCACGGGCTGGCCCTCGTTCAGCGCGCCGGTGCGCCCCGAGGTGATCGCGTACGTCGCCGACCGCAGCTACGGCATGGTGCGCGTCGAGACGCGCTGCAACGTCTGCCAGGCGCACCTCGGCCACGTGTTCCCCGACGGGCCCGCGCCGACGGGGCTCCGCTTCTGCATCAACGCGGTCGCGCTCGAGAAGCAGGCGGATTGACCGGCGCTGCGAGCTCCCGGAACCGCGGCTGCTCGCTCATGGGCGCGAGGAGCGGGGGCTGCGGCTTCGGTCCCTACTCCGCATCGGGCGCCGACGACCGAGTCGACTCTCCCGCCGCGCCCGCGCCCCGCGATCGCGCTCACCCGAACGCCGCGCGCAGCTGCCGCACCGCCGGGAGGCTCGCCAAGAACGGCCGCCGCGCCGCGAGGTGATGGAGCGCGAGCTTGCCCGCCGCGCGGCCCGACGACGCGCACGGGACGATCCCCGCGCTCATCACCGAGGCGCCGCAGAGGAACAGTCCGTCGATCGGCGCGCGCGCGCCGAAGCGGAACGGCGGGGTCAGCTCGGGGGGGTGCGCGGGCCCGTTGATGTTGCCCTCGGGCGAGAGCGTGAAGCGGAGGGTCGGCGCGGGCGTCGCGAACTCCTGTAGCACCT
>JAYRVK010000666.1:0-9162 GCA_041918555.1 Sandaracinaceae bacterium | reverse complement strand
CGACGGCGGGGCCACGATGGAGATGCCGGCGTACGACGAGGGTCGACCGACGCTGGAGCTGGTGGAGCGCGAGCCCGCGCCCGCGTCGAGCTGGGCCGAGCTCGACCTCGAGGAGCCCTCGGCGGACGAGATCCTGCTCACGGAGGCGGACGAGGTGCCGCTCCTCGAGCTCGGGGCCGAGAGCGACTCGCTCGAGGTGGACGTCGAGCCCTCCGACGAGCCCTTCGCCGCCGAAGACCCTCTTCCGGAGGCGCCGGCGGCGGCCGCGCCCTTCGAGACGCCGCGCGAGGAGCGCCCGTCGACCCCGCCGTCGTCGGTGGTGATCGTGTCGCGCGTCGTCGCGGTGGCGTCGGCGCCGGGCGCGGTCGCACCGCCACCTCCGGAGCCGGAGCCGGACACGCTCGTCGGCGCCGACGTGGAGATCGAGGACGACGTGGTCGTCGAGGTCGACTCGTCGGAGTCGGCGGACGAGGTCGAGGAGGTCGAGGAGGTCGAGGAGGTCGAGGAGGTCGAGGAGGTCGAGGAGGTCGAGGAGGTCGAGACCGACACGGTCCCGCCGGCCGCCGCGCCGGCGCTGGATGCCGAGCGTCCCTCGGACCCCGGGGTCACCCTCGACGGAGACGAGATCGAGGAGGTGCCCGCGCTCGGCGCCGACGGGAAGCCTCAGTCCAAGCCGCCTCCGCCTCCGGCCAAGGCGCCCGCTCCGCCGCCCCCGCCCGAGCCATCCGCCGAGCCCAAGCCCAAGCCCGCGGCGGCCGCCGCGGTCCCGACCGCCAAGCCCAAGAAGAAAGGGCGCAAGCAGTGGTGGGAGGGGCTCTTCAACGACGACTACCTGCGCACGGTCCCCATCCCGCAGCCGCGCACGATCCAGAGCCAGTGCGACTTCATCGAGCAGCGCTTCGGGCTCGCGCCCGGGGCCACGCTGCTCGACGTCGGCTGCGGCCTCGGGCTCCACGCGGTCGAGCTCACGCGCCGCGGCTACCTGGTGGTCGGCCTCGACCTCTCGCTGCCCATGCTCTCGCGCGCCGCCGACGAGGCGCAGGACAACGGCTACAAGATCAACTTCCTCCACGCCGACATGCGGGAGATGAACTTCGACGGCTCGTTCGACGCCGTGCTCTGCTGGGGGACGACGTTCGGCTACTTCGACGACGAAGGGAACCGGCAGGTCGTCGAGCGTCTCTACCGCGCGCTGAAGCCGCGAGGCCTCTTGCTCCTCGACGTCGTCAACCGGGACTACGTCATCGCGGGCCAGCCGAACCTCGTGTGGTTCGAGGGCGACGGATGCGTCGTGATGGAGGAGACGCAGATGAACTACATCACCTCGCGGCTCGAGGTGAAGCGCACCGTCATCCTCGACGACGGGCGGCAGCGCGACGCGCGGTACTCGCTGCGGCTCTACTCGCTCCACGAGCTCGGCCAGGTGCTCCACTACCGCGGCTTCCGCGTCGTCGAGGTGAGCGGCCGCGAGGCGCATCCCGGCGTCTACTTCGGCGCCGACTCGCCGAAGCTGATCATCCTGGCGGAGCGCCGCCCGCAGGGGCCGCCGTCGCCGTCGCCGTCGGCCGAGGGATACGAGGGCGAGGGCGAGTCCGAAGGCGACCCGGAGAACGAATAGCGCTCAGGGCGCGGTAGCGACGCGCTGACCGGCGAGCTCGTACTCGATCCGACAGGGCAGCTCCGGGAAGGGCCCGCCGAAGATCGAGAGCAGCGGGGTGCAGTCGCCACCGGGCAGCGCGGTCACCCGCACTCGGGTGGTGCCCGCGAGGTAGGCCTCGGGATCCGCGACGACGCCGGCGTCGGCGCCTTCGAGCGTGGCCTCTTCCAGCAGGCCCTCGACGATCTCGCTGCGCTCGATCATGCATCCCGGGATCTCGAGCGCGGGGTTGGACTCGATCGCGACGGCCTGCGTCGTGGTCTGGAAGCGGAAGCTCGCCTCGCGCTCGAGGCTCCCGTCGATCTGCGGCCCGTCGGGGACCTGCCAGTAGCCGCGCGAGGTCCCCACGAGGTGGCGGAGGTCCACCAGGAACTCGATGGCCTCGGGCGCGGGGTGCCCCGCGCCGCACTCGTTGGTCGTCAACGAAGCTTGCACGGAATAGGTGCCGACCTCTTCGCCGGGCAGCGCCGCGTCGCCGGGGGGGCGGCACGCGGGGAGGGCGAAGAGGAGTGAGATGGATCCGAGGAGGATGGGCCGGTGCACGCCCCCATCAACGGCACGGGGTGGCTCGCGGTCAAGAAAGCGGCGTCAGCCCCGCGTGTGGCGGCGGCGGCCGGGGCCGCCCTCGGGCGCGCTGCCCTCGTCGGGGCAGCCGTCCTCGTCCTCGAATTCGTCCGCGTCCTCGGCCTGCTCCGGACACTGATCGGTCTCGTCCGGCACGTTGTCGCCGTCCGCGTCCGCCTCGGGGCACCCGTCCTCGTCGGCGAAGCCGTCGAAGTCCTCGGCCTCGTTCACGCATTGGTCCGTCGGGTCGTCGATCCCGTCGCGGTCCGTGTCGTTGTCGGGGCAGCCGTCGGTGTCGCGGTCCTCGTCCATGTCCTCGGCCTGATCGGGGCACGAGTCGTAGCCGTCGTGGATCCCGTCGGAGTCGTTGTCCGTGTCGGGGCAGCCGTCTTCATCCTCGTGCTGGTCGACGTCCTCGGCCTCGTCCGGGCACGGGTCGTCGGCGTCGGGGCGGCCGTCGTCGTCGTTGTCGGCCTCGGGGCAGCCGTCCTCGTCCTCCCAGCCGTCCTCGTCCTCGCGCTCGCTCGGGCAGTTGTCCTGGCTCTCCTCGATGCCGTCGCCGTCGGTGTCGGCGTGGCGCGGCGCCCACTGGAAGCCGGCGACGCCGCGGAACACCGGGGTGCCGACGCCGAACGGCGGGAGCCCGCTGCCGAGCGCGACGAAGATGTCGAAGTCCTCCACGCGGAAGCGACCGCCGGCTCGCCACTCGAGGTAGTGCTCGTCGGACTGCGAGGTGAAGGTGTTGGCGCCGATGAGCTCGCCGAAGATCCCGACGAGCGAGGTGACGTCGTAGCCGATCGCCATGCCCCACGTGAGCTGGCCCCCGACCACCGTCGAGAAGACCGGGGTCTCGTCGCGCCAGATCGCGCCGAGGTTGGCGGCGAAGTGGAAGCCCGAGTTGACCACCTCGAAGATCGCCTGCCCGCCGAAGGTCGGGAGCTCGTCGCCGACCCAGCGGCTCGGCGCGATCGCGCTGCCCGTCGGGAACGTGACGAAGGCGCTCGCGCCGAGCGCGACGCCGCTGTCGGGGTCGCGCCAGATGTGCCCCTTCACCGAGAGCCGCGGGTCGGCGAGGGTGAACTGCGGGTCGCCGCCGGGGAGCGTGAACATGTCGCGCCCGGTCGAGTACGAGAACTCGTCGCCGCGCGTGATCGCGAGGGGGACGACGAGCGAGATCTGGAGGTGATCCCAGAGCGCGAAGGAGCCCGTGATGTGGCCCGCCGCGACGTACTCGACGAGCTGTGAGCGCGTGTCGCCGACCGTGCAGTTCGATCCGTCCGGATCGCAGCTCGCGTTGTAGAGGCTGAAGGGCGCGTGCGCGTAGTCGAGCACCAGCCCGACGGATCCGCTGACGTGGCCGGGCGTGGTCGCGCCGTCGATCTGGAAGTAATTCCCGGGGCCCGGCGCGGGCGTGAACCGCATCACGTTGATGTCGCCGACGGGGGGCTCCGTCTCCTGCGCCGCCGCCGGCTTCGCTACGAGCCCGAGGATGAGAAACGCTTCGAGCGCGCCGAACCACCGCATGCGCTCCATCATCGCCGAAGTCGCGCTCCGGTGGCAACGGACTCTTCCGCCGAAGGCAGGCTGGACGATCAGAAGTCGAGGCTGAAGGTGCAGCGGAACGTCGTGATGGTGGCCGCGGGGGCGCCGGCGCGATCGAGCGGCGCCTCCCAGCGCCCTCCCTCGCGGATGGCGCGCCGGCACGCCTCACCGAAGCCCGGGTGCTCCTCGCTCAACACGGAGAGCGCGCGCACGCTGCCGTCGGTCTCGACGCGCACGCGCACGCGCGCGCTGCCCTCGAGGCCCTGCGTCTGGGCCTGGCGAGGATAGTTCTGACGCAAGAGCTCCTCGAGCCGCGCGTTGGGCGGTCCCGGGCGCCGCGAGAGATCCGAGGCCGCCACGAGGTCGCCTTCGCCGCTGCCCTCGCCGCCGGGCGTGCCGCCCGCGGCGCCGCTGCGATTCCGTCCGGTGACCTGGGCGCCGGGCCGTCCGATCGGCCCCTCGAGCGGCGCGCCGCTCCCCGTCGCGCTGGCCCACGAGGCGCCTTGATCGTTGGTGAGGGTCATGCCCGAGAAGTCCGCGATCGCCTCCTCCGCGGGGGGGGGCTCGGGGGCGGGCGGCTCGGGGATCGGCGGCGGGTCGGCGCGCAGGCGCGGACGCGGCTCCACGACCGGCTCGGGCTCGGGCAGCGGCGCCGGCTCGGTCGCGGCGGGCTCCGGCTCGGGCTCGGGCTCCGGCTCGGGGGGGGGACGGCCTCCACGATCTCGACGGTGACCGGGACGGGATCGGGATCGAACCAGTCGAGCAGCGGGAGCAGGAAGAGCGCGAGCGCGGCCACGACGTGCGCGCCCACGCTGATCGCGCCGAAGACGTAGAGCCGCAGGGCCTCGGCGGGCGAGCGGTCGAGGAGCACGAGGGCGACGAACAACCTGGCCAGCGTGTTCACGGCTGCGCTCCGAGATCAGTCCGGACGCGTCACGGCTCGTCGCCCTCGCGCGGGTTGACGTTGATCGCGTACCGGACGATGCCGACGTCGCGCAGGATGTCGATGATCCGGATGAACTCGCCGTGGCTCACCCGGCGATCGGCGGCGATCACGGCGCGGGCCTCCGCTTCCGACGCGGCGAAGCGGCGCGCGCGGACGCGGAGCTCGTCCCAGCTGACCTCCTCGGCGTCGATGTAGAGGACGCTGTTCTCGTCGATCGACACCGTCAGCGTGCGCGGCGGGCTCTCGTCGCCCGTGACCGCGTTCGGGAGATCCATCGGGATGCTCTTCGAGACGATGTAGCTCGCCGTGACCATGAGGATGATCAGGAGCACGAGGACGATGTCGACCAACGGCGTGACGTTGATCGCCGTGATGATCTCGTCGTCGTCGTCGCCGCCGCTGCTCGCGCCCACGGCTCAGGCCTCGCTCTCTTCGTCGGCCGCGGGGGTCTTCTCCTTGCCGCCCCGGTAGGGCCCATCGCCCTTCACGCGCGTGCTCTTGAGGTGCGCGAGCACCTCGGAGCCGAGGGACTCGCCGCGCGCGAGGCGCGCCTTGATCACCCGGATGAAGAGGTTGAAGAACGCGACGGCCGGGATGGCGACGAGCAGGCCGATCGCGGTCGCGACGAGCGCCTCGCCGATCTCTGCCATCAGGCCCGCCGAGACCTGCCCCTGGCTGGTCTCGAGCTCGTGGAAGGCGCGGATGATCCCGATGACGGTCCCGAGCAGGCCGACGAACGGCGCGTTGTTGCCGACGGTGCCGACGAACGCGAGGTTGCGCTCCATCGCGAGCTTCGCGATCGCGCTCTCGCCCTGCATGCGCTCCTCCGCCGCGGCGTAGCCGTCGTCGGCCGACTCGAGCCCGGCGAGCGCGATGCGCGCTTCGAAGGACTTGCTGGCCTTGAGGCGCTTCATCGCCCCGTCGACGTCCCCGCCGCGCAGGCGCTTGAGCAGCTCGCGCTTGAGCCCCTCCACGTCGTCGCGCGTGACGAGCACGTAGTACGCGCGCTCGAGCACGATGGCGAGCACGATGATCGAGAGGATCACGAGCAGCCACATGACCCACTCGGCGCCGAGCATGGCGAAGGCGGTCAGTCGTTCCTGAATGTCCAAGAAGCCGTCTCCAGGGCCTCGGCGAGGGGGGATCCGCCGTCCGAGTGCCCGTGGGCTTGACGCAGTTCGTCCCGTTCTGCAAGCGAGTTGCTCAGAGCACGTCGCGGCGGAGCACCTCGCGCAGGACCACCGTGGCGTACGCGCCGGCGGGGAGGGTGAAGCGGAGGCGGAGGCCCTCGGCCTCGGCCACCACCGTCGCGTCGCACAGGCGGACGCGGTAGGGGCGGCGCGTCCCCGGGCCGGCCTTGCCGAGGGCGCGGAGCGACGCGGGCTCGAGCCCGTGGGCGCGGAGCGCGGCCTCCTCTCTCTCGCGCGCCTCGCCCGCGGGCCACCGCATCTTCGGGCCGAACATCGGGCCGGTGGTCGTCACCTCGAAGACCGCCGCGCGCGGGGCGTCGACGGCGGGGTCCTCGCTGACGAAGAGGCCGCCGGTCTCGACCTTCTGGAGCAGGTCGCCCGCGAGGACGGCGGTGAAGAGGCCTTCGCGGATGCGCGCCGCGAGGAGCTCGTTGAAGAGCGCCGACTGGAACGCGGACGCGAGGAGCTTCTGCCGGAAGCGGTCGCGCGGCGGGCGGCCCCCTCCCACCAGCCAGCGCAGCGCGTCGCCGAGGGTGTCTCCGTCGCGACCGAACCGCTGCGGGCCGAAGTACGCGGGGACCCCACGCGCGGCGAGGATCGCGAGCGTGGCCTCGGCGGTCGGGGCGTCGGAGGCGGGCGCGCCGCGCAGGAGGAGATCGAACCGGTTCCCCGCGAGGTGGCCGGTCCGGAGCTTGTTCCCGTGCCGCGAGCGCTCGAGCACGCGCACCCCCTCGATCGGCGCGTCCAGGCCCGCGGGGTCGCCGCGCTCGAAGCTCGCCCACTGGGTCGTGACGGCGTGCTTGTCCTTCATCCCGGCGAAGCCGGCGGCGCGAGGGTCGACGCCCACCGCCCGCGCGATCCGGCGCACCGCGTCGGGCGTCGTGAGCTCGCGCTTCTCGAAGCGCACGTAGAGGTGATCGCCTCCGCCCGAGGGGAGGTAGGCGGGGAGCTCATCGACCGCGAAGTCCTCGGGCCGCTCGCGGACCGCGCCTCGGACGGGCTCGGACGAGGTCACGAATGGCAAAACGTCTTGCGTCATGGGGTCGTCTCGGGAGCCAGGGCTGCGAGGCGCGCGGCGAGCCGGGAGTGGCTCTCGCGCTCGCGAACGGTGCGCGCCGCGCGCGCGATGGCCCGGTCGTCGCCGACGAGCACCACGAGGCGCTTCGCCCGCGTGACCGCGGTGTAGAGGAGCGAGCGGGTGAGGAGCACGTGGTGCGCGCCGCTCAGCACGACCAGCACCCCCGGGAACTCCGAGCCCTGCGCCTTGTGGATCGTGCTCGCGTAGGCGAGGGCGAGGGCGTCGAGCGCGTCGGCGTCGTAGCTGCGCAGGCCGGAGTCGAATTCCACATAGGTCACGCCGGCCTCGACCCGGCGCACCCAGCCGATGTCGCCGTTGAAGACCTCGCGCTCGTAGTCGTTGCGCAGCTGCATGACCTTGTCGCCGGGGCGCAGCCCCGCGCCGGGCTCGCCGCCCGCGTGTGGGTTCAGCTCGCGCTGCAGGACGGCGTTGAGGTTCTCGGTGCCGATCGGGCCGCGGCGCATCGGCACGAGCACCTGCACGTCGCGACGCACGTCGAGCCCGTAGGCCGACGGGATGCGCCGGAGCGTCGCGACGAGGCGCTCGAGGATGGCCTCGGTCTCTCTCGCGCGGACGACGAAGAGATCGCCCGGCCCCTTCTCGCCGCGGGCGGTGCCCTCGGGGATCCGACCCTGCAAGATGTCGTGCGCACCGCGGACGATCGCGCTCTCCTGCGCCTGTCGGAACACCTGATCGAGCCGGACGACCGGAGCGCGGTCCGAGCGGATGAGCTCGCGCAGCACCTGGCCGGCGCCGACCGGTGGGAGCTGATCGACGTCGCCGACGAGCACGAGGCTCGCGCTGGGCGGGATCGCGTCGAGGAGCGCGCGGGCGAGCGGGAGGTCGAGCATCGACGCCTCGTCGACGAGGACGAGGTCGGTCTCGAGCGGGCTGTTCGCGTCGCGCGCGAACGCCGCCGTCGAGGGGTTCCACTCGAGGAGGCGATGGATCGTCTTGGCCTCGCGCCCCGCTGCCTCGCTCATCCGCTTGGCGGCGCGGCCGGTCGGCGCGCAGAGCGTCACCCGCAGCTCGAGCGCGGCGTGTGTCGCGACGATCGCCTTCACCGTCGTGGTCTTGCCGGTGCCTGGGCCCCCGGTCATCACCATCAGGCCGCTCGTGAGCGCCGTGCGGACCGCGTGGCGCTGGCGCTCGGACAAATCCGCGGGCAGCGCGAGCGTCCGCGCGGCCGCCTCGCGCCCCGCGCGGGGGCGCGCGAGCGCGGCCAGCCGCTCCGCGACGCGCACCTCCGCGCGGTGGAGTGGCGGCGCGTACACGCGGTCCTCCTCGACGACGAGCATCTGCCGCGCGGAAAGCGCCTCGACCGCGGGCTCGATCAGAAGCTCGGGCACGTCGAGCGCGCGGGCCCCGTCGCGGAGCACCGCCAGGGGCAGGTACACGTGACCGTCGTCCGCGCCCTTGCCGACGAGGTGGAGGACCGCGCCCGCGGCGCGCCGCGGGTCGTAGCTCGCGGTCCCCGCGGCGCGGCCGATCTGATCGGCCGTGCGGAACCCGATGCCCCGCACCTCCTCCGCCGCGAGGTACGGATCCTCGCGCAGCACCTCGACGGTCCGCCCCGCGTACGTGCGCAGGAGCTTGCGCGAGAGGGCGGGGCCGATCCCGAGCGAGTGCAGGAACGTCAGCTGCTCCGCGTCGGCGCGGCGCGATCGCACCGCCTCGGCGATCGCTCCCGCGCGCTTCTTCCCGATCCCGGGGACCTCGCGCAGCCGCGCGCTCTGCTCGGTGATCACGTCGAGCGTGCGATCGCCGAAGGCGCCGACCAGCCGCTCGGCGAGCGCGGGGCCCACGCCGGGGACGAGCCCCGAGCCGAGGAAGCGCGCGAGCCCCGCCTGCGTGGTCGGGAGCACGGGGGTCCAGCCGAGCGCGCGGAAGCGGCGGCCATACTTGGCGTGCTCCTCCCACTGCCCGCGGAAGCGCGCGTCCTCACCTTCGGCGAGGCCGCCGACGTCGCCGATCACCGTGACCGACTCGTCGCGCGCCTCGCGGTCCACCCGGATCACCGCGAACCGCCCGTCGGCGCTCGCCCAGCGGCGCTCCGCGACGGTGCCCTGGACGACCTGCTCGCCCGGCCGACGGCGAGGACCCTCGGCGGCGCGGCGCTGCCGATCGGCCTGCGCGTCGGCACGGCGGACGTCACCGCCGCCGACATCCTCTGCACGAACGGAGT
>JAYRVK010000665.1:0-2069 GCA_041918555.1 Sandaracinaceae bacterium | reverse complement strand
CGCCGACCGCCTCGCCCGCGGAGCCCCCGGCTCCGAGCGAGCCCGTCCCGCCGGCGCCCGAGCCGGTCGACGCGCACGCCGCCGAGCTCGCCGCGCTGCGCCGCGAGCTCGCGGCGCGCGGTGTCCTCGCCTCCGACCTCGACGCCCCGACGCGCGAGGCGATCCGCGGGGTCGAGGAGGCCCTCGCGGCCGGCGAGGCGGCGACCGCACGCGCGCGGCTCGACGCGGTCGCCCCGATGTTGCGCGCAATTCGAGTGGACGAGGCCTTCGTGCGCGCGAAGCTCGAGCGGGTGGACGCACGCATCCGCGCCGCGCGCGCGGCGGGCGCCGACACGGCCGAGATCGAGCGGCTCAGCGCCCTCGCGCTCCAGGATCTCCTCGAGCACCGCCCCGAGGCGACGAACCGTCGGCTCAACCAGATCCTGCGCCGCCTCGCCCCGTAGCTAGGGCGCGCAGACGCCGTCCTCGCCGCAGCGCGGCCGCGCCTCGGGGCACACCTCGGCCTCTCCCCACGGGCGACAGTCGAGCGTGCACCGCCCCGTCGCGGGATCGCACACCGTGCCCCCACCGCACCCCGCGAAGTCGCACGCGGCGGGCACGCAGTACCCGTCGACGCACGCGAGGCGGCCGAACGGACAGCGCATCGGGCCGCCCGACATCCCGCCGCACTCGTCGTCGGGGTTCTCCATGCTCGGCCCGCACGTCACCTCGAAGCTCCCGTCGTAGGGCTGCGGCCCGGGCTCGGAGGCGACCTGATCGAGCGGGCGGCCGTCGAGATCCGTGACGCTCGCTGCGATGGAGAGCGACCAGCGCAGAGGCGCGTCGCCCGCGCCCGACAGCCCGCTGACGCGCAGCTCGGCCGTGAGCCCGGAGGGATCGAGCCGCACCTCGTCGAGCGTCCCCGGCGCGATCGTGATCGCCCCGATGATCGTGGCCGGATCGAGGGGGCGCGAGAACATCACGTAGAGGCGGGGCACCTCGCAGCCCGAGATCGCCGCGCCGTCGCCGGGGAGCACCTCGGTGACGCGGGGCGGGAGGAGCTCCGGCCGCAGGTTGAAGGGGATCGCGAGCTCCTCGATCGGGCGGCCGAGCTGCACGCCCTGCACGCGACCGACCACCGAGGCCGGCGCGCCCGGCTCCGCGGGCACCCCGAGGAAGCGCAGCTCGAGCGCGACGTCGGGCAGCGTGCCGCGCGTGAGGCGCACGAGGGGGAGCCGATCGCTCGGGACCGGGATCGTCGCGACGAGCTCGAGATCGCTCGGGTCGGCGTCCGCGTCCTCGATCTGAACGCCGTCCGTCGCGCGCTCCGAGCCGGGCGGATAGAGCCCGTCGGGGCTGTCGACGACCAGCACGATGCGGTCGAGCGCCTCCAAGACCTGGGCCTCGCTGTTCAGGTTCGGGTCGGGGACCAAGCGCAGGTCCACGCCCTCGGGATCCTCGCACGCAACGAGGAGAACTGCGCAAGATAAGTAGACAACGGGCCTCATGG
The DNA here is from genome assembly GCA_041918555.1 of Sandaracinaceae bacterium. GTDB lineage: Bacteria > Myxococcota_A > Polyangia > Polyangiales > Sandaracinaceae > JACKEC01. The sequence continues at coordinate 580 of JAYRVK010000665.1, read as the reverse complement.
CGGCACCACCGTGTGGTCGGGCCCGTTCCCCCCGGAGAGCGCGACGCCGAGGGCGATCGCCACGGCCGCCCCCGCGAGGGTGAAGCCCCCGACGATCCAGACCCACGCCTCCTCCCAGAGGGGCGCGGCGGCGGGCCCGAAGCCTCGCACCGTCATGGCACCGAGCTCGACGAGCGCCTCGCGCACGCGCAGCTCCGAGCCCTCCTGGACGACCCGCTGTCGCGTCTCCTCTCGGGTCCCGGCGCGCACGTCGATCACGCTGACGCGCGCGATCACGGTGTCGCCGAGGGAGGCCATCGAGGCTGCCACCGCGCGATCCGCGCCGACGGTCCGCGCCGCGGCGCGCGCGCACTCCACGTCGTCCCCGCACGGCGGCTCGGGCGCGACGTCGACGACCGAGACCGCCTCGATCGAGGCGAGCCCGCGCCGCAGCGGCGCGCGCTCGTCGAGGCCCTCGAAGGCGTCGCGCGTCTGCCACGCGACCGGGAGCACCGCGAGGCGAACGGGGGCCGCGGACGCGCCGCAGCCCCCGATCGCCAGCGCCCAGATCCAAGGCGCGAGTCGGACCATCGCGCTCAAT
>JAYRVK010000664.1:0-2010 GCA_041918555.1 Sandaracinaceae bacterium | reverse complement strand
CGGCTCACCTGCGCGGCGCCCGCCACGGTGGCCTCGGGCCCGAGGTCGGACCCCATCGCGTCGAGCGCCACGGTGACCATGACGCGCGGAGCGTATCAGCAGAGGGCGGCGAGCCACGCGCCGAGATCGAAGCGCATGAGCCAGTCGAAGAAGATCGCGACGAGGGGGATCGGCAACAGCAGGCCGAGCGCGGACCCGAGGAAATAGTCGCGGAAGCGCACCTTGCTCATCGCGAGCGCGTAGTTGAGCGCGGGGGCCATCCAGAAGATCAGGCGCAGGACCGCGATCGTGGCGAGCGGCCGCTCGTCGAGGCGCGCGAGGATCTTCCTCACGATCGGGCGCTTCACCTCGCCGAGCGGCTGGCCGCCGATCGTGCGCACGACGAAGAAGCTGGTCGAGACGCTCGCGAGCGCGCCGAGGTACGCGGCGAGGGCGCCGAGCACGTCGCCGTACGCGACCGACGCGGCGCCGACGAACACGACGCCGGGGATGTGCATCAGCTCGCCGACCGCGAACGCGACCACGAAGCCGACGAACCCGAGCGGGCCGGCCGAGTCCATGAGGCGGCGGATCGTCTCGACGTCGATCGACTCGCTGACCCCGGTGACCTTCGCGAGCACGAGCGAGCCGACGAAGAAGGCGGCGAGCGCCACGAGCCGCCAGCGGCTCGATCGCTTCGCGGGCGCGGCCTCGGCCGCCGCCTCTGCCCTCGCTTCGCTCACGGCTGCCCTCTTATGGGTGCTCGCGCGACCGGGCACAAGCCCCGAGGCGACGCCCTCGGGCCCCACTGTTCCTCGGCGAGTGACACGGATCACCTCCGCGTCATCGCCGTCGTCGCGGTCCGCCCCTTGCAGCCGCCTCCCCCGAGATGACCCAGCCGATCCGCGCTCGGCAGGCGGGCGAGCCTGCACCCCTCGTGCTCGTGTGCGACGATCGCGCGCTCGGCGAGGCGCTCCTCTGCGCGATCGGCCACGCGAGCGCGCCGATCTTCGACGTGTCCAAGGCCGCGGGCGGGTGGGAGGTGTTGTCCGCGGGGACCGTGGTGCTCTTCGAGCGCGCGCCCGATCTCGATCGCACCCGCCGGCGCCTGCGGTTCGCGCGGGGAACGCGCACCGTCGTGATCGCGTGGCCGGACCAGCCGCGGCTGATCGAGCTGGTCCTCCGCGAGGAGGGCACGGTGATCACCTGGCCGGGGAGCGTCGAACGGCTCGCCCAGGAGCTGCGCCGCTGCCTCGACGCGGCGGACGGAGCCGTGGTGATCGAGCCCGAGCGGCTCGCCGAGGAGCTCTGCCACGAGCTGTCGCGGCGGCTCTTGCGCAACGCACCGCACCTGAGGCTCGCAGACGCGACGCGGGTCGAGGCGCTCGTCGACAAGCTCGCTTGCGCGATCCTCGAGGAGGCCCGCGAGCTCGACGGCGCGCCGATCGCCGAGCTCGACTGGGAGCACGCGGCCACGGACGTGGAGACCCGCGAGGCCTCGGCGAAGGTGCGCAAGCGCGCGGCCGTTCCCGACTCGGACCCGGGGCCCACGCGCCCGCTCCGGCCCCCCACGCTGCGCGAGCCCGATCCGATCTCGCTGATGGAGACGCGGCCGTACGCGCCGCCGTCCGATGACGAGGTGGACGAGCTCCTCGCGCACGTGCAGATGCTCGACGACGAGGCGCACGAGCCCTCAGGGCCCCCGCCGCTCCCCGCGCGGCCGTCCTTCCCCGCCGTCGCGCTGCCGCCCCCGCGGCGCGCGCCCGGCTGGCTCGCGGTCCTCATCGCGATCGGAGCCGCCGGCCTGGGCGGCGCGCTCGCGTGGAGCGCGGCGCCGCCCCGCTCCCGGCCCGCGGTCCGACCCATGGCCACGCCGCCCCGCGCGACGCTCGAGCTCGGGGCGCCGACCGTCACGCCGGTGCTCGCGGAGCCTCCCCCTCCCGAGGTCGTGGCGCCCGCGTCGATCGTGGAACCGCCGCCACCGACGAGCGCGCGCGAGACGCGGGCGAGACGCGCCGCGGTCCGCGCGCG
>JAYRVK010000663.1:0-4696 GCA_041918555.1 Sandaracinaceae bacterium | reverse complement strand
GCCGTACACGCCGACGCCGAGGCCGATCCCGATCGCCCGCGCGGCCGCGCTGCGCGTGAGGCCCGCCGCGATCAGCGCGAGGCCGCCGAGCGGCAGCGCGAGCAGCGCTAGCCGCGTGGTGAGCTCGACGTGATCGGCGACGAGGATCTCCCAGCCCGACGCGGTGGCGATGCCGCCGACGTCGAGGAACGGCAGGAAAAAGGCCACCACCGAGGCGAGGCCTGCGGCGACGAGGACGAGGTGAGCGCTCTTGTCGTTCATCGGGAGAGCCTACGGCCCTCGCCGCGCGATCTTCCCGCGCTCGATCAGGGGATGCGGAAGGCCACCTGCGGACGCTCGGTCCCGTTCGGGAAGGTCGCGCCGACGAAGGAGATCACGCGCATCGTCGGGGTCGTCGCGTCCGTCACGAAGATCGCGCGGCACTGCGAGTCGGCGCACACCGGCGCGACCATCGTCGAGAGGGCGCTGTTCTCCGCGGTCGACTCCTGGTGGCGCACGTTGAACGCGCCCTCGGTGGCCGGGGTGCCCTCGAGCTCCTCCTCGGTCGGGGCCGCCGGCGCGGCCGCCACGCCCTCGATCAGCGCCGGCCGCCCGCCCGTAGCCTCGGGCGCAGGCGGGTTGATCTGGCGGAAGCTGACCTTCATGCCCTGACCGCGCGTCCAGAGCTCCATCTCGAGGTCGCCGCCCTGCGCGGTGTTCGAGTAGGGCCCGTCGCAGTCGATGTACTGCCCCGCGCGGCAGGCCTCGTAGACCTCGCGCCAGCTCGCGACGAACTCGTCCCACGGGATCGGCGGGCCCTCGAAGGTCGGCGACTCGTTCCCCGCGGGGACCACCGTGAAGTGCGGCCACTGCATGAAGGCCTCGGTCGGGTTCGCGCCGAGCGTCCGCACCGCCACCACCACGTCGCGCAGCCCCGCGGAGTGCAGCGTGTTGAGCACCTCCACGAAGGTCAGGTAGGGCACGCTCGCGTGCACGCGGATCGCGGCCTGCCGCCGCGCCGCCGCGCCCGTGATCTCCTGCCGGAGCTTGGTGATCACGTGGTCGGCGACCTCCGCGTCGGCGGGCCGGCCGCGCTCGAGCGCGAGGATCGGGCGGTAGTCGAGCCGCAGCTCGGTCGGGCTGATCTCGATCCGCGTCGCGTTGGAGGGCCGCGGCGCCTGGTTGTTGCGCGAGATCGGGATCTCGAAGAGGCCGACGTGGTCGGTCGTGTCGAGCGGCGCCGCCTCTTCGTCCTCGCCTCCGCAGGCGGCGAAGAGGAGCGCCCCCGCGAGGGCGGGACCGAGGACCGTGACGAGCGCGCGACGTTGCATGGCGGGCGACGATAGCGCGCGTCGCCCGCGCGGCGGAAGCCTCAGCGCATGTGCTCGACCAGCGTGGCGGCGAAGCGCTCGACCCAGGGGAGGTCGGCCCGGCCGCGGGCGCGCAGGTGCGCGAGGTGCGGGCTCGGATCCCAACGACCCAGATCCGCGCCCTCCCCGAGCAGCCCCCGCAGGCGCTCGAAGCAGACGGCGCGGTCGGCCTCGTCAGGGAAGTACACGAGGCCGTAGAAGCAGGCCTCCGCGAGCGACGCGAACTCCTCGCGCGGGCCCGCGCGATCGATCCAGCGCCGGAGCGAGCCGAGCGCCTCGTCGACGAGGCCGCGCTCCAGCAGGAATCGCACGACCACCGCCCAGCGCCCCGCGCGGTCGGGCTCCGCGCGCGCGGCCCGCAGGTAGTGGCTCGCGGCACGCAAGTCGTCTTCACGCCGCCGCTCGAGGAAGCGCGCGTACGCGTCGAGGCTCAGCGCGTCGCTCGGGGCGCGCTCCACCGCGCGGGCGTACACCGTGTCGGCGCCGTCGACGTCGTCGCGGATCTCCTCGAGGAAGCGCGCGTACTGGCGGAGCGGGTAGACGTCGTCGGGGCTGCGCTGGATCGCGGTGTGAAAGAGACGCTCGGCCTCGTCCGGCCGCGTGGCCTCGAGGGCCCGCGCGTAGTCCACGATCACGTCCGGGCCCGGGTCGGCCTCGAGCGCGCGCCGCCAGAACTTCTCGGCGCGCGCGAGATCGCGGCGCTCCTCGTACAGGAAGCGCGCGTACTCGCCGAGCCACTTCGGGTCGTGCAGCCCCGCGGCCACGGCGAGGCGGTAGTGCTCGTCCGCCGCCTCGAGCCGGTGCCGCTGGCGCGCGAGGAACCGCGCGAACAGGCCGTGCGCCCAGCCGTCGCGCGGCGCCAGCTCGACCGCGCGCGCGAGGAGCCGCTCCGCGTCGTCGAGGCGCCCCTCGCGCTCGAGCAGCGACGCGTAGCGACGCAGCGTGGGGCCGTGATCCGGATCGGCACCGAGCGCCTCGAGGTACGCGGCCTCCGCGCCGTCGGCGTCGCGCGCCTGCTCCGAGCGGAACCCGCGATCCGAGATCGCGTCGACGAGGCTCGGGCGGGGCTCGTCCCCGACCGCGCTCGGCGACCACGACGCGCCCTCGAGGAAGAGCTGGTACTGGCGCAGGAGCGTCGAGTGCGCGGGCTGGAGCTCGACCGCGGTCCGGTAGTGACGCTCTGCCCGCGCGCGATCTCCGCGCGCCTCGTGGAGGAACGCCGCGAGCCACCAGTGCGTGCTCCAGCGGTCGGGCTCGACCTCGAGCGCGCGCGCGAAGAGCGACTCCGCGCGATCGAGCTCGCGATCGTGGCTCCACGAGAAGAGCGCGAAGTTCGAGAGCGCGAAGCCGTGCGCGGGATCGAGCGCGAGCGCCTGCTCGAAGGCACACCGCGCACCGTCGGGATCCGCGCCCAGCGTCTGGAGGAACACCGCGTTCCACGCGCGCAGATCGGCCCGCTCGGGCGAGGCGGCGATCGCCCGCGCGTACGCGTCTCGCGCGCGGACCGCGTCGCGCCGCGCGTGGTGGAGGAAGCGCGCCCACGCCTCGAGCGCCTCGGGATCCGCGGCGTCGACCTCGAGCGCCCGCGCGTAGAGCGCCTCCGCGCGGTCGAGATCGCGGCGCTCGTGCTCGACGAAGTGCGCGAGGTCGGCGAGCACGCTCGCGTCGTCGGCGGCGGCCTCCGCCGCGCGCACGTAGAGCCGCTCGGCGGCGTCGAGGTCGCCCCGGTGGTAGTGGACCAGGCGCGCGTAGTCCGAGAGCGCCTTCTCGTGCCGGGGCGCGAGCTCGAGCGCGCGCCGGTAGCTCGCCTCGGCGCCGTCGATCTCGCCGCGGCCATCGTGGAGGAAGCGGGCCAGCGCCCAGTGGACGGTGGGATCGTCGGGCGCGGCGAGGACCACCTCGCGCAGGAGCTCCTCGGCCCGCGCGGGATCTTCGCGCGCGAGCGAGAAGGCGCTCGCGATCTCGTCGCGCCGCGTCGTCTTCTCGTCCGGCCCCGTCCCTCGCTCGCTCACGTGGCGCCCTCCGCGTGGCCCTGGCTATGTACCAGATCCGAGGGGGGCCTCGCATCCGGCGGCGTCGGAGTGCGCTACGTTCCGCGCGAGTGGCGCCGATCCGAGACAGGCTGCTTCGAGAGCCGATCCTGCACTTCGCGCTCATCGCCGGCGCGGTGTTCGCGGTGCACCGCGCGTTCGGTGGCGAGGCACCGGCTCCGAGCGCACCCGACGGACCGATCCGGATCGTGATCGACGACGCCTTCGTCGACGGCCTCGTCGAGGAGGAGCGGCTCGCCACGGGCCGCGCGCCCGCGCGCGCCGACGTCGAGCAGAGGTGGCTGCGCGACGAGCGGCTCGCGCGCGAGGCGCTGCGCCTCGGCCTGGGCGAGCACGACCCGATCCTGCGGCGCCGCCTCGTCCAGCTCGCGCAGCTCTGGCTCGAGGCCGGCGTGGACCTCCCCGAGCCGACGGACGAGGAGCTCGCGTTCGTGCTCGACCGCGACGCCACCCGCTACGCCGTCCCCGCGACGGTCGGGTTCGAGCACGTCTTCTTCGCGAGCCGTCGCACCGAGCCGATCGCCGACGCGCGGTCCGCGCTCGAGCGGCTGCGGGAGTCGGCCGTGGAGGCACCGGCCGCGCTCGGCGATCCCTTCCTCCTCGGCGCCGCGATCGCGCCCCGCACGCACGCGGAGCTCGCAGGATCGTTCGGGCCGGGCTTCGCGAACGCGGTGCTCGCGCACGAGGGCGAGGCGTGGTCCGCGCCGCTCGAGAGCAGCTACGGCGTGCACCTCGTGCGGGTGACGGAGCGCCGCGCGCCGCGCCGACCGACCCTGCCCGAGGTCCGCGAGCGCGTGCGCTCGGACTGGATGGCCGAGCGCACGCGCGCGGAGGTGCGCGCGGCGGAGGAGCGCCTGCGCGCGCGCTACGTGATCGAACGGCGGTGACCGATGAGCGAGGCCCCCATCGAGGTTCCGAGCGAGGTGATCGAGGCGTACGGGCTCGAGGGCGCGGCGTTCACGCCGATCTCGACGGGCTGGATCAACCGCACGCTGCGGGTGGACGCGCGCGCGGGCGAGCGCTTCGTCCTGCAGCGCCTGCACCCCGTGTTCGCGGGCGAGGTGAACCGCGACATCGACGCGATCACGCGGCACCTCGCGGCGCGCGGCGTGACGACGCCGCGCGTGGTGCCGACGCGGAGCGGTGCGCTCTGGGTCGAGGCCGATGGGCCCTGGCGAATGCTGACGTACGTCGAGGGCGAGACGCGCGACACGCTCGGCTCGCTCGCGCGGGCGCGATCGGCCGGCGCGCTCGCGGGATGCTTCCACCGCGCGCTCGCGGAGCTCGAGCACACCT
>JAYRVK010000662.1:0-2715 GCA_041918555.1 Sandaracinaceae bacterium | reverse complement strand
TCACGGGAGGCGCGCCGGAGCTCAACCCGCACTTCCGCTGGCTCGTCGAGGCGTGCCGGGACCTCGGACGGCACGTGATCGATCGGTGCAACCTCACCGTGCTCGAGGCGCCCTCGCAACACGACTTGCCATCCTTCCTCGCGCGCCACGGCGTCGAGGTGGTCGCGTCCCTCCCGCACTACGCGCGGCTGAGCACGGATCGCCAGCGCGGGGACGGGGTCTACGATCGATCCATCCACGCGCTCGCGCGTCTCAACGCCGTGGGCTACGGCCAGGGCGACCCCGCGCGGCGGCTCGTCCTCGTCACGAACCCCGTCGGGGCGTTCCTCCCCGGCGATCAAGCGGCCATGGAGCGCGAGTGGAAGCGGGAGCTGGAACGACGCCACGGCCTGCGGTTCGACGCGCTGTACTGCATCACCAACATGCCGATCAGCCGCTACCTCGAGTGGCTGATCGAGTCGGACAACCTGCTCTCGTATCAGCGCGAGCTCGTGAAGGCGTTCAACCCGGCGGCGGCTCGGGGCATCATGTGCCGCGACACGATCTCGGTGGCATGGGACGGAACGCTGTACGACTGCGACTTCAACCAGATGCTCGAGCTGCCGCTCGAGCCCCGGGCGCACGTGCGCGAGCTCGACCCGTCGGCGCTCGCGGGCCGGCGCGTCGTGGTGGACCGCCACTGCTTCGGCTGCACCGCTGGGGCGGGCTCGAGCTGCGGGGGCTCCACCTCCTGATCGCGCTCGCGCTCGCGGCGTGCGGCGCGCCGCAGACGCCGCCGGAGGCCCGGTCCGGAGGCGGCGCGGGTGCGACGCCCACTCTGGCGCCGGCGCCCGCGCCGGTGATGGTGCAGGAGGAGGCCGCCGCGATCGCGGACGAGGTCGTCCCCGCGATCCGGGGCGTCGTCGATCCGACCCGCATCGAGCCGCAGCTCCTCGCGCCGGTGGAGCTCGAGCCCGAGCCCGACGGCCCCGTGCGCGTCCGGGTGGCGAGGCTCGAGCTCCCACCGGGCGGCGGCTATCGTCCGCCCGCGCGGACGTGTCAAGATGTCTTGCTGCTGGTGCGCGAGGGTGAGCTCCGGGCGGTGGGCACCGGGATCGCGCCTCCGGAGGCGCCGGCGACGATCTACGCGGGCGACGCCGTGCGGTTCGGGCCCGAAGGAGACGGGCTCCTCACGAACCTCGCCGATCAGCCGGCGCGCACCGTCGTGGCCTTCGTCCGCGCGGAGGACGGCGCCCCGTGCGACGAGCCTGCCGCGGGGGACCCGCTCGTCGCCGCGAACCGGCTCGCCTCCCTGCGGACGACGCCGGTCCTCGCCCTGCACGGCGGGGCGCTGCGCGCGCGCGTGCTGCTCGACGCCGACGGAGCGGGCGCACGGCACGGTGGGCTCGCCGTGATCGACGGCGATCCGGGGCTGCGCCTCCCTGCGCATCGGCACGCGGGCGCGGCCGAGATCCTCTTCGTCGAGCGCGGCACGGGAGTCCTGCGGATCGAGGACCGCGCGATCCGCGCGCGGCCGGGCGCGGCGCTCTACGTCCCTGCGGGTGCCCTCCACTCCTACGAGGCCGAAGGCGACGACGGGCTCGTCGCGATCCAGGTCTACACCCCGTCGGGCCCCGAGCGCGGCGAGGGGGGCTCGTGACTCGCCGCGGGCTGCTCGCGCTGGTCGTCGCGGTCACGGGGTGCGGGGGCGCGCCGCGCGCGGGCGCGGCCGAGGTCCGGACCGGCCGCGCGAGCTACGACGCGGACTCCCTCGCGGGGAACGCGACCGCGAGCGGTGAGCCCTACGACCCGAGCGCGCTCACCGCGGCGAGCCGCGACCTCCCGTTCGGGACCCGCGTGCGCGTGACCCGCGTGGACACCGGCGCGAGCGTGGTCGTCCGGATCAACGACCGCGGCCCGTCCCGGGATCGCGTGCGCATCCTCGACTTGTCGCGCGCGGCGGCGGAGCGCCTCGACATGATCCGCGCGGGTGTGATCGAGGTCCGCGCAGAGATCCTCGCGCCCTGAGCTCACTCTTCGGGCGGCGCGCCGTGCCCCGGCACGATCACCATCTGTCGGTACGCGGGGAAGAGGAAGCGATCCGAGTGATCCGGGTTGTGGCACCCGCGGCAGGTCCGCTCCTCCGGCGCGCGGATGACGTTCACGGCCGCGCCGGTCGGATCGCTCGCGTGCAGCGAGCCTGGCCCGTGACAGCTCTCGCAGCCCACGTCCTCGAGCGCCTCCACGTGCGTGACCGTCGAGCCGCCGGGCTCGAGGTAGCCGGTGACGTGGCACCCGACGCAGGAGAGGTTGAAGTTCTTGTCGCGGTCCTCGAGCGTCGCGTAGGCGCGGCCGTGTGCGTGGCCGCGCCACCAGGTCATCGCCGAGGCGTGGCAGGTCGCGCAGCGCTCGGAGCCCACGTAGCGAGGCGCGCCCTCGGCCGCGGGGACCGGGGCCCAGTCGGCGAAGATCGTGCGGTTGTGTTGGTTGACGCGCCGATCGAGCGCGCGCATCACCCCGGTCACCGCCGGGTCCCGCGGGGCCTCGGGGGGGAGCTCGACCCAGCGCGCCCGGAAGTACGCGCCGGTGATCCGCGGCGGCCCCTCGAGCGCGGCGAGCTCGCCGCGCAGCGCGGTCAGCCGACGCTCCTGAGTGGCGAGATCGGCGGGATCGGCCGTCCCGCTCGCCCTCCACTCGGCGACGCGGCGCTCCTGCGCCTCGACCTGCGCGCGCGCG
>JAYRVK010000661.1:0-3381 GCA_041918555.1 Sandaracinaceae bacterium | reverse complement strand
CGCGCGGTCCAGGACGTGGAGCGCGCGGGCGCGCGCCGCGGACGGGGGCTCGGGCGCGAGGCCCTCGCGCAGCCGCTCGTCGAGCTCGAGCCGGCGGCGCCCCTCGAAGGCGCGATAGACGTCCAGGAGGGCGCGGAGCCACGGGTGGTCCCGCGCGTCGAGGTAGCGGGGCGCGACGTCCCGCGGCGAGCCCCTAAGCAGCGTCTTCGGAAGCAAGGCCGGCCCCCCTCCGCCGTGACTGCCACACCTCGCTCGTGCGGCGCATGACGAGCTCGTACACGATGGCGCGCTTGCCGGGCGCGGGGCGCAGCACGCGCCCGATGCGCTGCACGTGCTCGCGCGCGCCGTGCGAGGCGCCGACCACGATCGCGACGTCGGCGTCCGGCACGTCGACGCCCTCGTTGAGCACGCGCGCGGAGACCAGCGCGCGCAGCTCGCCGGCGCGAAACCGCTCCAGCACCTCCCCGCGCTCCCGGGGCCCGATGTCGCACGTGATCGGCATGACGAGCTCCGAGCGCGCGATGCGGTACGCGTCCTCGTTGCCCGCGGTGAAGACGAGGACGCGCGCGTCGGCGTGCTGGTCGAGGAGCACCCGGAGCGCGCTCGCCTTGGCGCGCGGGAGCGCGAGGATCCGGCGGGCGCGACGCAGCCCGAGGAGCGCGCGCCGCCCGGCCGGCGACCGACCCGCCGAGGCGACGAACCCCTGCCACGAGCCGCCGGGCGCGACCCGGAGATAGGCGCGGTGCACCTCGCGGAACGCGTGCATCGCGCGCTCGTAGGCGTCGCGCTCGTCGGGCGTGAGCTCGAGCTCGACGGTCACGCGCTCGTACTCGGCGAGGTAGGTCCCGGCGAGATCGTCGACGCGGCACCGCGCGACGACCGGCCCGATCAGCGCGTCGAGGCGGGCGCGCTGCGCGCCGTCGGGCGGGGTCGCGGTGAGCCCGAGCCGGAACGGAGCGACGCACATCTCGAGCGCCTCGTCGCGCGCGCCGCTGCCGAAGTGGTGGGCCTCGTCCACGACGAGCAGCGCGAAGCGATCGCCGATCCGATCCGCCTGGCGGTACGCGCTCTCGAACGTGCTGACGGTGACCCGCCGCAGGTCACGCGCTCCGTCGCCGAGGCGACCGACCTCGCCGGCGCAGTACGGCCCCAGCGCCTCGACCCACTGATGCAAGAGCACCCGCGTCGGCACGAGGCACAGGGTCGGGAGCCCGGTCGCGGCGATCGCACCGATCGCGGTGAGCGTCTTGCCCGCGCCGGTGGGGAGCGCGATCACGCCGCGGCCACCGGCCGCGCGCCACGCGACGAGCGCCGCCGTCTGGTAGGGCCGCAGCGCAGGCAGCGCGACGCGGCGGCGCGCGCCCCAGCGCGGCGCGATCGTGTCGTCGAGGTCCACCGAGGTCCGCCGGAGCGCGCGGCGCACCTCGCGGTAGCGGTGCGCGGGCACGCGCCAGAGCTCGACGCGCGGATCCCAGAGCGCGCCGGGCAAGGACTCCGCGATCCCCGAGGGGGGCTCGAGCACGAGGAGGGTCCCGCGGTCGAACGTGAGCGTGGTGGCCACGCAGAGTCATCGGCCCGAGGCGCGGTGAGTTTCGTAAGAGGCGCGACGTGCGCTACCCTGCGGCCGTGCGAGCGACCCGATCCATCGAACCCCGGAGGCCCGACGAGTCGGTCGCAGACTGGGTGGCTCGCGTCGATCCGGAGGTGGCGCAGGCCGTGAGGGACGTGGACCGCACCCTGCTCGCCGAAGCCGCCGCTCTCTCTCCCCTCGACCGCCTGCGGGCGTGCACGCGGGCGACACGCGGCCTGGCCCGTTTCCGTGTCGCCGCACCCTGAGCAGGCGGACATCGCCGCGCTCATCCAGGCGCTGAGCGAGGCCGGGGTGGAGTTCATCGTGGTCGGTGGTGCGGCGGCCGTGCTGCACGGAGCGCCCATCACGACGCGAGACCTCGACATCGTACAGCGACGGACGCCGGACAACGTCGACCGACTGATGGCCGTCCTCACGCGACTCGATGCCGTGGTTCGCGACCCGGGAGCGTCACTTCGAGCGCGGCAAGATCACGGTCCTGCCCTTCGCGCGGTTCTGCGCCGATCTCGGCCTGCCGTGATCGCCGTCGTCGTCCTCCGCATTGACCCGGCACCGAGCCGGCCTCATCTCCCCGCCGATGCCCGACGCCGACGGCTGGGTCCCTCCGTCCACGGGGTCGACGGTCGCGTTCGTCGGGGTCCTCGCGCTCGTGATCGGGCTCTTCGCGCTCGGCGTCGGTCGCGCGTATGGGTCGTACCGCGCAAGTCTCGTGGCGCTCCTGGGAGCCTCCCTCTGGCTCGCGCTCACCGGGGCGTACGTGGCCGCGGGGCTCCCCGCGCGCGGCGCGCCGGGGCTGATGGGGTTCTTCCTCATCGGGAACGTCGGGGCGCTCGCGCTCGCGTTCTCGCCGGTGGCGACGCGGATGATCGACGCGCTCCCGCTCTGGACGCTCGCCGCGTTCCAGGGTTTCCGGCTCCCCCTCGAGCTCGTGCTCCACGAGTGGGCGCGGCAGGGGGCGATGCCGATCCAGATGACGTTCCTCGGCCACAACTTCGACGTGGTGACCGGGATGCTCGGCGTCGCGGTGCTGGCGTTCGTGATCTGGCGGTGGCGCCGCGCGGACGGAGTGCCGCGCGCCTGGCTGCTGGCGTTCAACGCGATCGGCACGGCGCTGCTCCTCGCGGTGATCGCGATCGTGCTCCTCTCGAGCCCGCTGCCGATCAAGCAGTACGCGGGGCCGCCGATCCTCGTCGGGCTCTACCTGCCCTACGCGTGGATCGCTCCCGTGTGCGTGGCGGGGGCGATGAGCGCGCACCTGATGCTGTGGCGCGCGCTGCTCCGCCGCACACCCGCGGTCACTCGCTCGGCGTGATGTAGGTCATGACGCGGAGCCCGGGCAGCAGCCCGTCGGCGTCCTCGAGCTCGAGCACGACCTCGAGGATCTTCACGTCGACGCGCTCCGTCGGCTCGTCGGTCCGTACGTTCTTGCGGCCCATGCGGCGGCCGATCTCGACCACGTGCGCGGCGAAGCTCCGCCCGCCGAACGCGTCCGCGGTCACCAGCGCGGCCGCGCCGTCGCGCACCCGCGCGATGTCGCGCTCGTCGACGTCGGCGCGCACGCGGAGCGTCGCGGTGTCGCCCATCACCACGAGCGGCTCGGCGCCCGCGCCGGGCGCGACGTACTCGCCGACGCGGTAGTGCACCTCGAGGATCTCTCCGTCGATCGGCGCGACCACGCGCAGGCGCTCGAGCGCGGCGCGGGTCTCCGCGAGGCGCGCCTCGGCGGCGTGGAGCTCCGCCGTCGCGACGAGCACGTCCTCGCGCCGCCCGCTCCGCCCGGCGCGCGCGCG
>JAYRVK010000660.1:0-1632 GCA_041918555.1 Sandaracinaceae bacterium | reverse complement strand
TCGGCGGCGTCGCGATCGCCGACGCCCTGCAGCGTCAGGAGCACGAGCTCTCCATGCGCGCGCGCCGCGAGCACGCGGACCGCGCGGCGGACCTCGCCGCGCACGAGCCACACGCGCTCCTGCGAGAGCAGGACCTCCGAGCCGGGGTCGTAGCGGAACACGCGCACCTCGCCACGGACCCCGTGGGGTCGGGCGATCGCCCCGAGGGCGACCAGGCGCGCGGGCCCGCTCATCGCGGCTACTCGAGGATGTCGAGGATGGCGCGGCGGCGCATCCGCGCCGAGGTCGCGGCCAGGAGCGTGCGCATCGCGCGGGCCGTGCGGCCGTCCTTCCCGATCACCTTGCCGAGATCGCTCGGCGCGACCGAGAGCTCGAGGATGATCGCCCGATCGCCCTCGACGGCCTCGACGGTGACCTCCTCCGGGTCGTCGACGAGCGCGCGCGCGATGTAGTCGATCAGCTCGGCGAGCTGGTCCACGGAGCTCAGGCCTCGGCAGCGGCCGCCGCCTGGAGGCGGCGCACGGTGTTGATGACTCGGCGCGCGCGATCGCTCGGCTGGGCGCCGACGCTCATCCAGTACTCCGCGCGATCCATCTCGAGGCGGATGTCCTCGTCGGGGCGCGACGGATCGTACGTGCCGATGTGCTCGAGGAACTTGCCGTCGCGGGGCGACTCGGAGTCCGTCACGACGACGTGGTAGTAGGGCTTCTTCTTGGCGCCGAAGCGCGCCAAACGAATCTTGACCATCGGAAAAACGCCTTCTCTCTGGCTCGGCCCGGCCCCGCTCCCGGGGCGCAGGACGGCGGAAGCTAGCCGCCGCTCCCGGGGTCGTCAAGGCGCGGCTCCCTTGCTACACCACGGCCGCATGCGCCGTCGGCACCCGGCCTACTTCGCGGTGGCCGCGTTGGTCTTCCTCACGGGCTCGGGCGGCTCCTGCTCGGAGGGTCAGCGCGACGATACGACCCCGCCTCCGACCCCGGCGCTCCCCGCGCCGGAGCTGCGCCTGATCGCGCTCACGGATCTCGACGGGTACCTCGAGCCCTGCGGCTGCACGAGCCGACCGCTCGGCGGGATCGATCGCCTCGCCGCGCAGGTCGCGGCGCTCCGCGCCGACGGACCGCCGACCCTGCTCGTCGTCGCGGGCAACGTGTTCTTCCACGGCGCGCCGCACGGCGCGGACGTGGATCGCGCGCGGGACCAGGAGCTCATGCGCTCGGAGACGCTGCGCGAGATCCTGGATCGCCTGGAGGTGACCGCGGCGGCGCCCGGGCCGCTCGACCTCTCCTACGGGACCGAACGCTTCGCGACGCTCGCGCGCGCGAGCCGCGTGCGGTGGCTCGCCGCGGGCGCGTCGGTCGGCGGCGACGGAGGCTCGGTGCTCGAGGGGGTCCACCGCGTGCGCGCGGGCGAGCTCGACGTCGCGCTGGTCGGCTTCGCGGACCTCCGCTCCCCGGACGGATCCCTCCCCGACGGAGTGACCGCCGACGACGTCGTCACCGCGGGACGGCGGGCGCTCGAGGGCGTCGAGGCCGACGTGGTGATCGCCCTCGTCTCCGGCGACCGTCGGCTCGCGCGCCGCGTCGCGGGGCTGGACGGCGTCGACTTCGTCGTGCACGGCGGCGTCGACGAGGC
>JAYRVK010000659.1:0-8408 GCA_041918555.1 Sandaracinaceae bacterium | reverse complement strand
GAGCGGCGCCCCGGTCCCGTACTGGCCGATCCGCAAGCTGCTCACGACCCTGCTCGGCACCGACGAGGAGCGCCTGCGCGCGATCGCGGAGAGCGACGCGGTGGGCGATCCGCTCGCGCGCGCCGGGATCCTCGAGGCGCTCGCGCCGACCGGCCTCGAGGGGCGGCCCGGCGAGTCGCGCGCGGAGGCCGCCTCGATCGCGCTCACCGCGGCGGTTCGGGCCGCGGCGGGTCGCTCGAGGAACGGCCGCGTGGTGATCCTCGTCGACGACCTCTGGCGCTGCGACTCGCTGAGCACGGAGGTCCTCACGCGCGCGTTCGAGCGCCTGCCCGAGGGGCCGCTCTTCCTCGTCACGGCGAGCCCCCGCAGCGCGATGGACCTCGGCGACGACGTCGTGAAGATGCTCGTGCGCGGGCTCGAGCTCGACCACGCCGCCTACGTCCTCGCGGGCGAGCCCGAGCCGGACGTGGCGCAGGTCGATCGCGACAAGGACACCGTGCCGGGCGGGCGCCTGATGCTCCCGCTCTACCTCGAGCAGCTCCGCGGCCTCGGCATGAGCGGCTTCGAGGGCGACGAGACGCTGCCCCCGCGCCTCGCCGACGCGGTGGTCGGGCGGCTCGAGCGGCTCGACGTCGACGCGCGCCGCCTCCTCCAGGTCGCGTGCGTGCTCGGCGATCGCGCGCCCCTCGAGTGGGTGAAGCAGCTCGCACGCGAGGAGGAGCTCTTGGCGCTCGGATCGCTCCAGGACGGAGGCCTGCTCGTGCTCGACGGGCCCGAGGTGGTCGTGTGCCACCCGTTCGTGCGCGAGCTCGTCGAGACCTCGACGCCGGCCGAGCACCGCAAGCAGCTCCACGCGACCGCGCTCCAGATCGCGGCGGCCGACGGCGCGCCGCTCGAGGTGCGCGCCGAGCACGCGTGGCGCGCGGGGGAGCCGATGAGCGCGCTCTTGTTGCTCGAGCAGATGGGCGACGCGGCGCTGCGGCGCGGCGACGGCCCGGCCGCGGTGCTCGCGTTCCGGCGCGGGCTCGAGCTCGCGCGGCGCGAGCTCCTGATGACCGGCGAGACCGCGCTCGATCGGGCGATCGTGACGTTCAGCCGCAAGCTCGGGGACGCGATGGATCGCGCGGGCGAGTCGAACGCGGCGGACGGCGTGCTGCGCGAGGCGCTCGAGCTCGCCGATCGGTCCGACGGCGAGCGGACGAGCATGCTGCTCCTGCTCTCGCGCGTGGCGCTCGCGCGCAAGCGGCAGCGGGACGCGACGCGGTTCCTCGGCCAGGCGCTCGAGCTGGCGTCGCGGCTGAAGGACCGCGCGGGCGAGGCCAGGGCGCACTTCGCGCTCGGCCAGCTGCGCCTCGAAGACGGCGATCCGCGCACCGCGCTCGGCACCCTCGAGAAGGCGATCGCGCTCGCGCCGGAGCGCGATCCGGCGTTCGTCGTCAACGCGCACCTCGCGCGCGCGCGCGCGCACCGCGCCCTCGGCGACGCCGCGGCGTTCCAGGCCGCGCTCGATCGGGCGCGCGAGGCGGCCGAGAAGACTGGCGCGCGCGCGCTCCTCGCGAAGGTCGTCGCGGCGCTCGCCGAGGCCGCGGACGAGGCCGACGCCGATCGAGCCGTCGCGCTCTACCGCGAGGCGGCGCGCCTCGCCGCGGACGCGGGCGACGCCGCGGGGGCGCGCGAGTGGTCGCACCGCGGGCGCGTGAGCCAGGCGCGACTCGCCGCGAGCTGAGCCCCGTCCTCGCGTGAGCGCGCTCACGCGGAGCGCGCGTGGGGCACGGCGTTCACTCGCGCGGATCCTGTCCCTCGGTTGCGCAGGCTCATCCGCACCTGCTACAGAGCCAGCGCTTCGAGTCGTCTCCCAACCGTGGCGGTGGTCCGTGGTGTGCGGACCAGGTGGGACGAACCGGGGCGAATCGGAGGCTCGGATGATGCGATTGGCGCTCGGCGCTCTGTCCGTGTGCGCCCTGTTGGGCTGCACCGCGGCTCCGCCCGACGACGTGGAGGCTTCCACGGCGGGCATCGTGAACGGCACCGAGGGCGGCGATCCCGCGGTCGTCGTGCTCCAGAATTACGCGAGCGGCGGCCTCTGCACCGGCACGCTGATCGCGGAGCGGGTCGTCCTGACCGCGAAGCACTGCGTGCAGGAGGCCTTCGAGGACGGCCCCGTCGCGCCCAACCAGATGATCGTCGGCGTCGGCGACAACGTGCGCCGGCTGAGCCGCACGCTGCGCGTGCAGTCGATCACCTCGACGCCCGGGATGTACACCGTCGACTCGCGTGGCTCGATCGGGCGCGAGCTCATCGGCACCGACGTCGCGGTGATGGTGCTCCAGAGCGGCGCCGCGGGCGTCGAGCCGATCGCGATCCTGCGCGAGAGCCACGAGAGCCTGCGCGGGCAGATCATCACGGCCGTCGGCTACGGCCAGACGCCGTCGGGCCAGGTCGGTCAGAAGTACACCGCGACCGGCCGCGTCACCGGCACCGACTCGCGCCTCATCTACGTCGGCGCGCTCACGTGCCAGGGCGACTCGGGCGGCCCGGCGATCACGCCCGAGGGCCTCGTCGCGGGCGTGACCTCGTTCGGCGCCGGCGCCTGCGGCTCCGGGTACGGGGCCTACAACGCCATCTTCCCGTACCTCGATCTGATCGACGCGGCGCTGCTCGAGGCGGGGAGCTGCCTCAACGACGGCGACGAGCGGTGCGACGGCGCCGACAACGACTGCGACGAGCTGGTCGACGAGACCTGCACGCCGATCGGCGGGCCGTGCGGCACCGACACCGAGTGCGTCGGGCTCACGTGTCGCCTCACCGACGTCGGGCGCATCTGCACGAGCCCGTGCGATCCGCTCCGCCCGGACTTCGGGTGCGACGAGGGGATGTTCTGCGCCCGCACCGAGGGCTGCGAGGGCTACTGCGTGCCGAGGATGGGCGCGGCCGCGCTCGGCTTCGATCAGGAGTGCACCGCGAACGACGAGTGTGCGTCGCTCTTCTGCGGTGATCCTGGTGACGGGCGTCGCCGCTGCCTCGCGCCCTGCCGCGGCGACGCGGGGATGTGCCTCGCGGGCGAGGCGTGCGCGGCCAACCCCGGCGAGTGCGGGGGCTGCGTGCCGGCCGAGATCCTCTTCGCCGACCGCGGCGTCGGCGAGGAGTGCGCGACCGCGGCCGAGTGCCGCTCGGGCAACTGCCTCGAGGACAACGGGCGTTCCTACTGCACCCGCGCGTGCGCCGCCGACGGCGAGTGCCCGTCGGGCTACCACTGCCGCGACGGGATGCTCTGCGTGGCCGGCCCGCGCGGCGACGTCGGCTCGCCGTGCGTCACCAACGGCGACTGCGGCGAGCGCTCGTTCTGCGTGACCGCGGGCGAGCGGAGCTGGTGCACCACCACGTGCGGCACCGAGATGTGCCCGGAGGGCTTCGAGTGCGTCGACGCGGGGGCCGCGATGGTCTGCGCGCCGGACCTCGCGCTCCTGGGCGAGGTCTGCGCGAGCAACGAGGAGTGCGTCACGAACCTGTGCGTGACCCGCGCAGGCAGCGCGGTCAGCGAGTGCAGCCAGATGTGCAGCGCCGACGCGCCGTGCGCACCCGGCTTCGAGTGCCGCCGCACCGCCGACGGCGCGAGCGCGGTGTGCGTGCGCCCCGCCGTCGAGACGGACGGCGGTGGGGGTGGCTGCGCCGCGACGCCCGCGCGCGGCGGCGCGCCGCCCGGCGCTCTCTTCCTCGTGGGTCTCGTCGCGGTCATGCTGTCCCGGAGGCGCTGATGTCGAGAAGTCTCCTCTGCTTGTTCCTCGCCGCCGGCTGCACGGCGAGCCCGCCGCCCGAGCCGGTGGGCGCGAGCCCCGCCGCGATCGTCAACGGGACCCGCGAGACGGGCCGTGACGAGGTCGTCTTCATGTACCGGACGGACGGCGCGGCGTGCTCCGCGTCGATCATCTCCCCGTACGTCGTCTTGACGGCCGCGCACTGCGTCCAGGACGGCTCGAGCGCCGCGCCCGCGAGCCGCTTCCGCGTCTACACCGGCAGCTCCACGCGGAGCTTCACCGCGGAGTACCGCGTCTCCGACGTGCGCATGGTCCCGGGCGCGGGCCTGAGCGGACGCGAGGCGAACGACGTCGCGCTCCTCGTCCTCGCGAGCCCGTCGCGGGAGACGCCGATCCCGCTCGGCCGCGGCACGCCGGCGAGCACCCTCGCGGGGCGCACGCTCACCGCGGTCGGCTACGGCCAGACGCCGAGCGGCGGCTCGGGCACGAAGTACACCGTCGAGACGCGCCTCGATGGCTACCAGGGCGGCTTCATCTTCGTCCCGCCGACCGTGTGCTCCGGGGACTCGGGCGGGCCGCTCCTCGGCGACGACGGCGCCGTGTACGGCGTCGCGTCCTTCATCTACAGCCCCGACGGCCGCACCGAGCCGCGCTGCGGCACGGCGCCCGGCGCCTACAACGAGATCTACCGGCACCTCGAGTTCATCGACGGCGTGCTGGCGGAGACGGGGACGTGCGTCCCCTCGCCGAGCGGCGAGGAGACCTGCGACGGCACCGACGACGACTGCGACGAGAACGTCGACGAGGGCTGCATCGCCATCGGCGATCCGTGCGGGAGCAGCGACACCTGCGTCGGCGCGCTCTGCGCGGACACCGTGGTCGGCCGCATCTGCACCTCCGAGTGCGACGCGCTCCGGCCGGAAGAGGGCTGCGGCCCCGGCTTCTACTGCGCGGGCGGCGGCGGCTGCGGCGGCTACTGCGTGCGCGGCGCCGCGGGGAGCCTCGGCAACGACGCGGACTGCACCGACAACACGCAGTGCGCGTCGCTCTTCTGCCACGACCCGGGCGACGGGCGCCGCCGCTGCCTCGACCCGTGCCGCGCCGACGCCGGGATCTGCTACGCGGGCGAGGTCTGTCCCGCGACGCCGGGGACCTGCAGCGGGTGCGTGCCGGGCGACCTCGTGAGCTTCCCGCGCGGCCTCGGCGAGCGCTGCGACACCGACGAGGACTGCCGGGACGACATGGTGTGCCTCGAGTACGCCGGGCTCCGCGAGTGCTCGCGCGCGTGCACCGACGACGCGAGCTGCGGCGAGGGCTTCGAGTGCCGCGACGCGATGTGCCGCCGCGATCGGCGGCAGGGCGTGGGCGGCGTCTGCCACGACAACCCCGATTGCGGGGATGCGGTGTGCGCGGCGCAGGGCGATCGCGCGTGGTGCACGGCGCAGTGCACGACGGCGGCGGACTGTCCGGCGGGCTTCGACTGCGTCGACGCGGGCGGGCCGCTGGTCTGCGCCCCGATGGCGAACCTCGACGGGGAGGCGTGCACCGTCAACGACGATTGCGCGTCCGGGATGTGCGCGACGCTCGGAGCGGACACGTTCTGCACGAGCTGGTGCGATCGCCGCAACCCCTGCGCGCCGGGCTTCGAGTGCCAGCGCACGGGCGGCGACGGCGCGGTCTGCGTGCCGGCGATCGCCGAGGAGACGGGCGGCGGCGGCGGCTGTCGCGTGGGCGTCGGCTCGGGCGGGGGTACACCGATCGTCCTCGCGCTCGCGGGGCTCGCGGGCCTCGTCCGACGGCGCCGGCGCGGCTGAGGCCGCGCGCGGATGCGGCGCATCCTCTTCATGTCGGAGGGCGTGGACGTCCCGGCGTCCCGCTATCGCATCGTCCAGCTGCTCCCCGCCTTCGAGCGCGCGGGGGTGCGCTGTGACGTGCTGCATGCGTACGGCTCGCTCTACAACCGCGTGTTCGCGGTACCGGGCGTCGGGGCCGCGTACAAGACGGCGACCCGCGCGCGGCGCGCCCTCGCCACCGCGCTCACGCGCGACGACCTCCTGTTCCTCCAGCGCACCGCGTTCCCGCAGAGCGCGCTCGCCGAGCGGATCGCGCACCGGCGCGGCGTCCAGATGATCCTCGACGTGGACGACGCGATCTTCCTCGGGCCCGGGGGTCGGCCCTCGCGGCGCCGCGAGCGCGCGTACCGGGACGCGCTGCGCGTCGCCGACCACTACATCGCCGGCAACCGCTGGCTCGTCGAGGTCGGGGGCGTGCCGGAGAAGACCACCCTCATCCCGACGGTGATCGACACCGATCGCTACGTCCCTGCCGCACGGCGCGCCAGCGACGAGGTCACGATCGGCTGGATCGGCACCGCGGGGAACTTCCCCTTCCTCGAGCGGATCGTCCCCGCGCTGCGGCGGGTGCTCGCCGAGGCGCCGCGCGCGCGCGTGCGGATCGTCTCCAACGCGCGCTTCGCGCCGCTCGAGGGCGTGGCGCGTGTCGAGCAAATCGAGTGGTCGGCCGACACCGAGATCGAGCTGCTGAGGTCCTTCGACGTGGGCCTCATGCCGCTCGTGGACAGCCCGATCGCCCGCGGGAAGTGCGCGTTCAAGATGATCCAGTACATGGCGGTCGGCGCGCCCGTCGTGGTGTCCGCGGTGGGCGCCAACGTCGAGGTGCTCGGCGATCGCGACCTGGGCTACGCGCTCTCCGACTTCGACTGGACCGACGCGCTCCTCGGGCTCGTGCGCGATCCCGAGCGGCGCGCGCGGATGGGCGCGATCGGGCGCGAGCACGCGGTGCGCGAGTACTCGGTCGCGGGCGTGGTGCCCCGCTACCTCGAGATCTTCCGGGGCCTGTGAGGCCGAGGGGGCCCGGCGGGTTATCCTCCCGCACGCCCGATGGAGGAGGACCGCCCCCACGCGCCGAGCGCGCACAAGCGGAAGCGCGCTCGCGAGGCCGGCGAGGTCGCGCGGAGCCCGCTCGCGTCGGCCGCGATGGTGCTCCTCGCGGGCGGCGCGGCGGTCGCGCTCGCGGGGCCCGGGTGGATCGATGCGTGGCGAGCGTTCGCCACCCGCGCGCTCTCGGGCGAGGCATCGATCGACGAGGCGATGCGCGTCGCCGCGGCCGGCCTCGCGGCCCCGCTCGCCGCGTGCGTCGCGGTCGGCGCGCTCGCGTCCTTCCTGCAGGTCGGGCCGCTCTTCACGCTCGCGCCGATGGCGCCCGATCTCGGCCGGCTCGACCCCGCGCGGGGCCTCGCGCGGCTCTTCTCGGGACCCGAGCTCGCGGCGCGGCTCGGGCCGCTCGCCCTCGCGGCGCTCGTGCTCGCCCTCGCGCTCGACGCGGTGACCGACGGCGCGGGGCTCCTCGGGCGGGCCGCGCTGCCACCCGCCGCGGCGCTCGGCGCGATCGGGAGCGTCGCCGGCGCGTTCTTCGCGCGGGCGTGCGGGCTGCTCGCGGTCGCGGGCGCCGTCGCGCTCGTCTACCGCCGCTGGCGCTGGCTCGTCGACCAGCGCATGAGCCGGCGCGAGCTCCTGCGGGAGCAGCGCGAGCTCGAGGGCGAGCCGGGGGCGCGCGCGCGCCGCGATCAGATCCGTCGCACCTTCGCGCTGGCCCCCTCGCGCGCGGAGGCGATCGCCGGCGCGACGCTGGTCGTCCACGGCGACGGAGTCTCGGTCCTCGTCGGCTGGGACGGAGGGGAGGCGGCTCCGCGCGTCCTGCTCGTGGCGCGCGGGCCTGCAATACAACTTCCTTCCTCCATCGCGACCGCCTTGGACGCGGTCCTCGCCGCCGAGCTCGCCGCGGTGTCGCCGGGCGCGCCGGTGCCCCGCGGCGCCTGGCGCCGGCTCGCGAGCTGGCTCGCGCGGAGGGCGGCGTGAGCGAGCTGGGCGCCGCGCTCTTCGACGGCGCGGACCTCGACGAGCGCCTCGTCGAGGTCGCGCTGCCCGTCCCGCTCCGGCACGGGTTCACGTACCGCGCGCCCCGGAGCCTCGGCCCCCTCCCGCTCGGGACGCGCGTCGCGGTGCCGTTCTCCGGGCGCAAGCTCGTCGGCGTCGTGGTCGGCCACCCGGATCGGCCGCCCGAGGGCGTGACGAAGCTCGCCGCCGTCGCGGGCGCGATCGAGCGCGCGCCGGTCTTCGGTGAGGAGCTCCTCGCGTTCCTGCGCGAGGCGGCCGACTACTACCTGCACCCCTTCGGCGAGGTCCTCCGCGCCGCGGCGCCCGCGCTCCCGACCGACGCGATCCGCGCGCTGCGCTCGGGCGGCTTCCTCGACGCCGAGGAGGGGCTCGCCGGCCCGACGGTCGCGACGAAGCGGAGCGCGTTCGTGCGCCGCACCGCCGCCGCGCCCGACGGGCGGCTCGGCGCGAAGCAGCAGGCCGTGCTCGCGCTCCTCGACGAGCGCCCCGAGGTCTCGATGGAGGAGCTCCGCAAGCTCCACGCGAGCCCGCGCACCGCGGTGAGGCGCCTCGCCGAGCGCGGGCTCGTGGTGGTCGAGGAGCGCGAGGTGCCGGCCGATCCGTTCTTCGGCGCGCCCGTCGAGCGCGACGTGCCGCCCGAGCCGACGGCCGAGCAGCGCGCCGCGATCGAGGCGATCGTCGCGGCGCTCGGCGCGGGCCCCTCGACGCACCTGCTCCACGGCGTGACCGGCTCGGG
>JAYRVK010000658.1:0-7385 GCA_041918555.1 Sandaracinaceae bacterium | reverse complement strand
GAGAGCCGGTTCACGTACCAGCTCGAGGTCGGCACCTCGTCGAGCGCGTTGACGTTGATGGCCTCGCGGTCCGTCTCGAAGAGCCAGAATTCCGCGAGCGGGCGGAAGACCGCGTTGTCGGCGCCGTCCCACGAGTAGCTCGAGTAGAAGCCCTCCGGCGGGCCCTCGAACGGGCGCGTGTCGGGATCGGTCCACACGACGTCGGCGAGCGGGAAGCGCGGCGTGGCCTGCGTGCCCGCGCACGCGGCGAGGAGGGCCGCGATCCACGGCGTGAGCCGCTCACTTCGCACCGGCACCTCCCTTCTCGTCGATGCCTTGCTCCGCGAGGAGCCGCTCGCGCTGCTTGAGGATCGCCCACGCGACGGCGATCCACGCCGCGATCATCACGGCGTTGGCGATCGCGAAGGCGCGCACGCCGAGCTCGAGCTGCTCGGCCATGACGAACACGAACGCGGCCGAGCCGACGTCGCCCATCCGCACGAAGAACGAGTCGATCGCCTGCTTCGCGCGGTACTTCATCTCCTTGGTGGTCGGCAGCCAGAGCATGTTGCGGACCGTGTTGTTGAGGCTGTAGTCGAGCGAGTTCTCGGCGATCTTGCCGTACTTCAACAGCGCGAGGACGGGGAGGAACGCGATGAGCGTCGCGTCGAGGAGGGCGACCACGGGGAAGAGCAGGAACGCGCCGCGCATCCCGAGGTACTTCACGATGCGCGACACCACGAAGGTCTGGAGGATCACGCCGGCGGTGTTCACCCAGAAGTAGAACTCGTCGTAGAACGCCTTGATGAAGGCGCTCCGGTCCATCCCGTCCGGGATCTGGTTGGCCGCCTCGAGCTCGCCCGACCAGTCGGCCACGAGGGTGTCCATCATGAAGCCGCCGTTGGTGTTCACGAGCGTGAACAGCACGCTGAAGACCGCGATCAGGAGGAGGTAGGGGGTCTTGAACACCAGCTCGAACGCGCCTCCGCCCGTGTCGGGGGGGGGCGGCGCGACCGACGCGCGCTTCGTCTCGCGCCCGATCTCGCGGCGGTGGACCAGCTGCGAGAGCACTGCGACCACGACGAGCATCCCCGCCGCGGCCAGCATCATCACGTACACGTTCGTGCCGCGCGTCAGGATCCCGTACGCGCTCCCGGCCGCGGAGCCGACGGACGCGCCGACGCCGATCAGCGGGAAGAGCCGCTTGCCCTGGTCCTCGGTGTAGAGGTCGTTCGCGAACGCCCAGAGCTGGGCGACGACCATCATGTTGAAGATGCCGATCCAGAAGAAGAACAAGAGCCCGAGGTAGGGGCGGATCGCGTCGGAGAGGTTCGCCAGGTAGAAGAGGACGAGGTGCGACGCGAAGAAGAGCGTCACGGTCACCACGAGACGGTTGCGCGGGACGCGCTTGGCGAACGCGCTGTAGGCGGGGACCGCGACGAGCAGCCCGACCGCGATCACCGCGCTCATGTAGCTCTTGTAGCGAGCGCCCGATTCGCCCATCACCAGGATGAGCGCCTCTCGGATCGGCTTGAGCACGTAGTACGCGGCGAGGAGCAGGAACAGGTTGACCGTCATCAGGAGCGCCGTGATGCCCTCACCCGCGCGCACGTCGGTGACGAGCCCGAGCACGCGCTCCACCCACGAACGCTCGGGGGCACGATCGGCGGTCGCCATGCGCGCGGACAGTACCTCGAAACGCGGCCGAGAAAGCAGGTGTAAGGTGGTCGGCCGGCGGTTCGGGTCTAGGCTGTCCGCCGATGACTCGGCCCTCGACGGTGGTGGTGCTCGGTGCCCTCGGTCTCATCGCGTGCGACGCGGGCCCTCGCCCGCGCCTCGACGCCGGGGGAGGCGGAGGGACCGACGCGGGGGGCGACGGCATGGACTCCGGCCCGATGATGTCGGTGGACTCGTCGCTGCCGCCGCGCGACGCCGGCTTCTTCGATCCCTTCGACCCCGACGGCGGCTGCGGCGCGACCGCGATCCCGACCGAGCGCGTGCCGGGGAGCCTGCTCCTCGTGTTCGATCGCTCGGGCTCGATGGAGAGCACCCCGGGCGGCGACGAGCCCACGGGCGGCGATCCGTCGAAGTGGGATCTCGCGCGCGACGCGATCTACGCGGTGCTCGGCTCGATCCCCGACGACCTGAGCATGGGCCTGATGATGTTCCCGACCGGCGAGGGCGAGGAGTGCGATCCGGCGCTGAGCGCGACGGTGCCGCACGTGCGGATGGCGCCGCTGACCACGTCGGGCCCGCAGATCATGTCGACGCTCTCGGGCGCCGACGCCTCGGGCGGCGTCACCCCGATCTTCGACGCGCTCCGCGCGGGGTACGACTACCTCGACACGCTGGACGGCCCCGGCCAGCGCGGGATCGTGCTCGTCACCGACGGCGAGGAGAACTGCGACCGCGAGGACGCCGACGCGGTGTTCGCGCAGGTGATGACCGAGCGCACGATGAACAACTACCTCACCTACGCGGTGGGGCTCACCACGAGCAACGCGACGCTCTCGCAGATCGCGTACAACGGCGGGACCCCCCGCAACGACACGTGCTTGCCGCAGTGCACGACGGACACCTGCGTGTCGGACGCCGACTGCACCGGCGCGGGCACCTGCACCTCGCCGATCCCCGGCTTCCCAGGGTTTTGCGGCTGCGCGAGCGACGCGGACTGCCCCACGCCGCTGCGCTGCACGGTCATCCCGTTCCTCGGCGGCCAGTGCAGCGGCGACGCGAACTGCTGCCACTACGACGCGTCGGAGGGGAGCTTCCGCGCGGACTTCGAGGCGGCGCTCGACGAGATCGCGCGGCGCTTCCTCGACAGCTGCGTGTTCGACCTCCCGCGCGGGGCCGACCCGAGCTCGTTCGATCCGACCCAGGTGAACGTCGGCGTCACCTTCGACGGCGAGATGCGCGACGTGCTCGGCCGCTCGACGGACTCCTCGATCGACAGCTGGAACTTCGTGTCGGACGAGCACGAGGCGATCATCATCCAGGGCCCGATCTGCGAGCGGCTGCTCATGGACGCGGCGACGGTGGAGATCGTGCTCGGCTGCCCGACGATCCTGATCTGAGCGGTCATCGACTTCGGGACCGACCTCGTGGGCGCCTCCGGAGCCCGCTGCGCGGTCTCCTGCGGCGGCTCCGCGAGCCCGCTGCGCGTTCTCGCTCCGCACGCGCCGAGCCCTTCGGTCTCGTCGCGCCGTCCCGAGCCCTGCGGTCTCGGGCCGGAGCGGTGCGGGTCGCTGCCATCACGGCGGGGGCAGGGGACCGACGTCGGGCATCGGCAGCGACGCCCGGCCCCAGTGGATCGCGACGACGCGCGGCGCGCCGAGCGCGATGAAGTCGTCGCTCATCGTGTGCTCGCGGCCGAGCACGAGCGTCACCTCGGCGCCGGGGCGCTCGCGGAGGAGCGCCATGACGTGCTCGGCGATCGCGCGCTCGCGGGCGTCGGCGATCTCGCGGCGGCGCGGCGCGAGCTCGGGATGCTCCACGGTGATCGACTGGAAGAACCGGTGAAACGCCGCGTCGTCCTCCGTCTCGTGGACCGTGACCTCGCGGTTCCGCGCGGCGTAGACGAACGGCGCGCCGAGCTGGAACAGGAGGCTCGTCTGCATCGGGCTCAGCGCCTCGAGGCTCCTGGGTCGCTCGCGAAACGCCTCCCGCGCCTGCGCGAGCAACGGGCTGTCCTCCGCGAGGTGCTGGCGCACGTAGGCGGCGCCGACTCCGTCGGCGAAGACGTCGCGCACGCCGCTGCGCTCGAGCTCCTCGAGGAGGGCGAGCTGGTAACGCAGGACGGCGTCCACGATGCGCTCCTGCTGCCGGGGCGTGCCGAGCTGCGGCAGCGCCTCGGGAGCGCAGCCGTGGATCTCGCGAATGAAGTAGACGGTCCCGACGGCCGGGTCGCCCGCGACCGCGACCCGCTCGTGCCGCGTGTCGTCGCGTGCAGGCGCGGGGGGCGCGCCGCACGCGGCGAGGAGCACGGAGAGGAGGGCGGCGCGGGCCACCCGCGGATCGTACGGGCCGTGCCTCAGCGCGGCATGCAGCACTTCTTCCACTTGGAGGTCGCGTAGAGCTCCCCGTACCCGATGGCCATCGTCGCGACGGGCGACTCCGCGACGCGCAGCAGGATCGAGCTCACCCGATCGAGGAGGCTCGGCGCGCGCCGTCGGCCCTCCTCCTCCGCGTCCTCCAGCAGGCGCTCGACGATCGTCAACGACACCAGATCGTCCCGCACCCCGCCCGGTCCCTCGGGGTCCCCGAGCTCCTCGACAGGCACCGTCATCAGCGCGGCGACGCCGACCATCTGCACGGCGAAATGCTCCGCCTCGACCGCGTCGATGCCGCGGACCGAGCGCCCGAGGTCGGCCCCATCGACGTAGTCGCCGAGGAGCTTGTCCGAGAAGGCGGGGCTGAACAGGAAGTAGGACACGGCGTCCGCACTGTACGCGAGGTGCGCTTGCAGCGGCGCCCGCCGATCCGCCGTGCGCACCTGCACCGAGCGTCGGGAGTCACGGGGTCGCGGCGACCTCGGAGTCGGCGGCTCGCGCGGTCACGTCGATCACCCCCGTGGCCATCCGGCTGTGGAGCGTCACGTCCTCTGCGAAGCGCCCCGCCTGGCGGGGATCGATGGACCACAGATCGATCGACCACACGATCCGCGGCCCCGAGTCCGGCACGCGGAGCTCGACCACGCGCTCGCCCTGCCCCGGCGGGGGGACGCGCTCGTCGACCGTCGGGCGCCAGTGCTCGCCGGAGAGATCGAACCGACGCCAGAGCAGCACGGAAGCCGCGTTGTCGGGGCGGCCGTCGACCCAGGCGCGGATCTCGAGCCGGCGGAAGACGTCGCCGGTGGGGACCGCGTGCGCGGCCTCGTGCGCCGCGAGGCGCAGGACGACGTCCGTGCTCCAGCCGTCGCGCGCGGCGCTCGCCGTGACGAGGAGGGCCTCCGAGAGGAGCTGCGGGTCGCGGTGGCCCGGGAAGCGGTGGCTGGTGTGGCCGTCGCGCGTCGGCGCGTGGCAGTCCGTGCAGCCGCGCGGGTCCCCGCTCGCGGCGTGCTCTTCCACCGTGTCCTGCATGGGGATCGAGGGGTCGCGCGGGAACGCGAACTGGTGGCAGGTCGCGCAGAGCGCGGTGCCGCGGCGGTCCTCGTCGGCGACGCTCGGGTGCGGGGCCGCGCCGCTGACCTGCGCGCTCACGATCGCGCCCTCGCGGACGTGGCAGCTCGCGCAGTCGACGCCCGCCGCCGCGAGCTCGGGCTCGAGGTACGGATCGCGGGCGCGCGGGGCGTGGCAGTCGCTGCAGAAGCGGTTCCCCGTCCACTCGGCCTGGTAGACCGGATCGGTGTGGGCGATGGCGTGGGCCGACGTGCGCCACTCGTCCGCGTGGCGCGGGTGGCAGGCCGCGCACGCGGTCACCTCGATGCCGTCGATCCCCTCGGGCGCGGAGCCGAAGTCGAGCACGCCGAAGGCCGAGGCGTGGCTCGGAGGGGAGGGCGGCGGGACGGCGGAGTCGATCGGCGGCGCGGCCACGGCCTCGGCGCAGCCGAGGGCGACGAGCCCGAGCACCGCGTGGACCGCGCGCACGAGCGAAGGCTACCTCCGCCGCGCCGTCACCGCGCGCCGATCATGCCGAGGCTGCCGTCGGCGAACGGCATGCGCCGGAGCTCCGCGAAGCCGACCGACGACAGCACGGCCTCGAGGCGCTCCGGGCCGCGGGCCTCGCCGCCGAACGCGACGTCGCGGAGCCGGCCGAGCGCGGCGCGCAGGCCGGGCGCGCGCTCGTCGCAGATCCACGCGGTCAGGAGCCACCCGCCCGGACGGAGCGCGGCGCGGCACCGCGCGAGCGCGCGCTCGAGCGTCGGCGCGTCGAGGAACATCTGCGGGAGCCACACGAGGTCGAACGCGTCCGCGTCGCCGAGATCCTCGACGCGGTCGGCGCGCAGCTCGATCCGCGCGTCGAGCCCCGCGGCGGCGACGTTCTCGCGCCCGCGCGCGAGCGACGGGGGCCACGGCTCGAGCCCCGTCACGTGCACCGCGGGCCACGCCTCGCAGAAGGCGATGGCGTTGCCGCACGCGCCCGCGCCGACATCGAGGACGCGCGCGCCGGGGCGTGCGAGCGCCGCGCTGAGCCCGTCGAGGGTCGGGACGATGCCCTCGCTCATCAGGATGCGGGTGTGCACGCGCGCGAACGTGCCCTGCACCTCGATCAGCTCCTCGTCGGTGTGGTGCCACGCGGTCCCGAGCCGGCCCGCGCGCGCGTCCTCGACGAAGCAGCGCGGCTGCCCGAGGCTCCGGCGCAGATCGTCCCGCAAGACGACGTGCTGGCTACGATCGCCGGCGAGCGCGCGCAGGGCGTCCGACGGAGTGGCCTGCTCGCCCTCGAGCGCGACGAGCCCGAGGCCCTCCATGACGTCGAGCAGGCGCACCACCATCGCGGGCGGCACGCCGGTCCGCGCGGAGAGCGCCGCGATCGAGGCGGGCGCGTGGAGGGCCTCGACCAGCCCGGTCTCGACGGCGGCCGAGAGCGCGGCGAGCGTCCACGCCGCGTCGGCGAGCGGGGCCACGATGGCCTGGATCTCGGGGCGATGCGCCATGACGGAGCCTCCTCGGCGCCGACGATACGATCTCCGAGCCGCTCCGGATCGCGTGCTCTACCCTGTCGGCGTGCGGCCTTGGATCCGGCGGGGGCTCCTCGCGGCGATCGCGGCGCCGGTGCTCGCGGGCACCGGCTGGCTCGGGGTGGGCTGGACCGTGACCTCGATCGCGAACGGCGCGCTCGCCTCGCGCGGGATGGAGTGCGACCCCGTCGACGTCGGCTTCGCGCTCGACCTCTCGCGCGCCGATCTCGGGCCGACCACCTGCACGTTCACCGAGGGCCCGATCGCGGAGCTGCGGCTCACCGGCGAGGGGCACGCGTGGCTCGACGACGCGCGGCGGGTGACCCGGGTCGAGGCGCGCGGGATCGAGCTCGATCTGCGCCAGGATCCGCCGCGCGACATGGTCGAGGGGCTCGTGGAGGAGGGCGAGGTGCCGCCGCGGCTGCGCGACGCGCTGCGCGCGCTGACGGAGCTGGCGGCGCGCGACGACGTGCCGGCGCTCGCGATCCGCCGCGTGCTCCTGCGGCGGCGCGCGCTCTTCGTGACGTTCCGGCGCGTCGCGATCGCGCGCGAGGACGGCGCGCTCGTGATCACCGTGGCCTCGGCGGGGCCGCCGCCGATCGGCGGCGAGCGCGTCCACGTCGAGGGACGGATGGTGGACCTGTCGATCCGCGCGACGCGCGCGGAGGTCCACGTCGCGGGTCGCCTCGAGGTCGACGCGGCGCTCCCCCGGCGCGAGCTCCACGAGGATGTGCCGTTCGCGCTGCACGCGACGGGGCTCGACGGCGACGCGCCGACCTTCGCGGTC
>JAYRVK010000657.1:0-4228 GCA_041918555.1 Sandaracinaceae bacterium | reverse complement strand
GAGCGCCCGCGCAGGTACTCCATGACCATGTACGGCCGGTTGCCTTCCCGACCGAAGTCCATGATGTCGATGATGTTCGGGTGCCCGATGGACGCCGCCGCGCGCGCCTCGCGCTGGAAGCGCTCGACCGACGAGGGGTTCTCCGCGACCGTCGGGTGCAGGAGCTTGATCGCGACGAAGCGCCGCAGCACGCGGTCCGCCGCCTTGTAGACGGAGCCCATCCCGCCGTCCCCGAGCATCCGGACCAGGTGGTACCGGTCCGCCACGACGCGTCCCACCAGCTCCGGATCGCCGGCGATCGGCCGCCCCGTCGCCGTGCAGCGCAACGTACCGTCCGGGTGGCGCGCGCCGCAGTGCGGGCATTTGCGGTGCACGTTGGGCAGCATACTACGCGAACCTCCGCCGGCCCTCCTCGTCCCACCAGTGGCGGTACTTCTGCGCGATGCGTTCGCGGTCCTTGCGCGGCGAGCCCGCGTGGTAGCCGAAGTACTGCTGGCTGAGGCGCTTGAGCTCCTCGCCCGCCGCGTGGCGGATCGGCTCCTCGGGCGCGAGCAGGCCCTCGATGAGCCACTCGACGCGGTGGCGCTCCCGGTTGCGCTCGTACCAGGCCGTCCACTTCTTGTGCGACGTGCCGAGGTCCACCGCGGTCAGCACCACGAGCGCCTCGTGGAGGTGCTTGGACAGCTCCTCGTCGTCGTCGCGCAGGAGCTCGATCAGCTTCGGGATCATCTCCACGTCGCGCAGGGACGCGAGCGCGTCGATCGCCTGCCAGCGGCGCGAGAGATCCCTGCCGCGGATCCGCGCGGTGCGACGCAACACGGTGCGGATCTCGTCGAAGCCGCGGAACCCCGTGAACCGCGGCAGGAGCTGCACGGCGATCCGCCGCACGCCGGGGTCGTCGTCGTGGACGCGATCGGCGACCGCGTCCATGAGCTCGGGCGACACCATGTCGCTCGCGACGATGACCGCGTAGAGGCGCACGTCCGGGTGGCCCGAGCTCAAGAGCGCGGCGACGTAGGACGCGGCGCGGGTCCCGAACGCGACGAGCGCGCGCGCCACGGGCGACAGGTCCGCCGCGCGCGGCACGCGGCCGCCCTGCTCGCGGCGCCAGCGGACGGGGCCCGGGAACGCCTGCGCGAGGACCGGCAGCGCGGCCTCGCCGATCGAGAGGATCCCGCGGATGAGCTCGTCCTGCTTGGCGAGGTCCGTCGTCTTGAGCAGGTCGTCGATCTGCGCGTGCACTTGCTCGCCCATGTCGACGATCACGGAGCGCGTGTCCGCGTCGAGGCCGGGCGTGAGCCGCGCGGGCCGCTCGGACTTGATGCGGTCGGGCACGCGCACGACCTCGACCCCGGGCGCGGCCGGCGTCTCCTCCTCGCGCCGCGCGTCGCGCGGGGGCTCCGAGCGCTTCTTGCCCGGCCGATCCGAGCGGCGCACCGGGCCGATCACGTCCACCGGGGACTCGTGCACGATGTACGCGCCGCCGGGGCGCGGCGGGCGGTCGCTCGCCGGCCGGTGCGGCGCGGGCGCCGCGGCCTCTCCGTCGGAGCCCTCCTTGGCCTCGCCCTTCGCGTCCGCGCCGCTCTCGTCGATCTCGATGACCGGCTCGTCGTCGTCGGCGAGCAGGAGCTCGGGCACGTCGTCCTCGTCGTCGCTCAGCTCGAGGAGCGAGAGGTCGAGCTCGGCGGCCTTCGGCGGAGGCGGCGCGCTCCGCGGGTTCCCGTGCACCGCGCGCGGCGGTCGCTCGGCGTACGGCGCGGGGACCTCGGGCGGCGCGTGCTTCGCGCCCCCCCCCCCATTGGTCGTCGTCGCCGTCGCCCTCGGGGATCTCGAAGCCGGGCGACGAGCGCTGCGCGGGGAGCCACTGGCCGGAGTCCATGGGGACGCGCCGCGTGGGGGCGGAGCCGGCGGCGAGCTTCGCCGCGGCCTTGAGCGACGCGCGATCCGCCGGCGCCTCCTCGTGGTAGCCCGCGCGCTTCTTGCGGAGGATGAGCTGCTCGAAGGCCTCGACCACGCGCGGGCCGATCTTCACGAGCTCGAGGACCGCCCCGATGTCGAACTCGTCGCCGTTGCGATCGCCGTAGAGGATCACCACGACGCGCGTGCGGATCGCGACGGGCAGGAGGAACGCGGGCGGGCAGGCCGGCCGGCGCATGCCGACCGAGACGTCGCGATCGGTCTCCGTGCGATCGAGGCGCACCACGAGGGGCACGCGCGTGCGCCGCGCCTCGGCGAAGCCGCCCGGCGCGTCGAGCGAGATGGAGAGGCTCTGCACCTCGCGGGTCGGAGCGCCCACCCCGTGCGCGAAGAGGCCGTCGAGCCGATCCTCGTGCACGACGAAGAGGGCCGTGTAGTCGAAGAACTGGTGCGCGTAGGCGAAGAGGATCTCGAGGATCTCGTCGCGGCTCGAGGCGCGCTTCAGGTACCGCTCGGCGGCGTCGACGGTCACGGGCCCGCGATGGCGGCGGATCGCGTTCGGCGGCTCGCTGCGCCGCGGCGGCGCGGCCGCGACCTCGACCTCGGCGTCCTCGGGCTCGGCCGGCGCGAGGAGGAAGGAGCCCGAGCGGGACGTGCCCGCGTACGGCGTCGAGGCGGGCGGCGCGATCTTGTCCGGCAGCTCCGCGGCGTGGGCCGCGAGCGGCGCGGGCGCCGACGCGCCGACGCGCGGGAGCGCGCCCGAGTCGCGCGAGCGGACCCGATCGATGAGGCGCACCATGCGCGGCGCGAGGTCGGCCCCGTAGTGGAGCGCGAGCCCCGCGGCGAGCCGTACCTCGCAAACGATGTGGACGACGAGCTCGAAGCCGAGGAGGAACCCGACCCGCTCCTCCTGCTCGCGCGTCAACGGCTCGTGCGCGGCGACGTGCAAGTGCCGGCCCTCGACCCGGAGCGGGATCAGGCGGTGCTCGACCGCCACGTCCTTCGGCACGAGCGCGACCACGTCGGGCGCCACCGACGAGACCTCCTCGCGGGTCGCAGGCGGCAGATCGAACATCGACGCGCGATAGCCGGCCAGCACGTTCTCCGGGACGGCGCTCATCTCGAGGAGGACCGTCTCGACGTCGCCGCCCGAGATCACCTGCCGCTGCAAGGCCTCCTCGATCTTGCGCACGGGGACGACGCCGTCCCGGACCAGGAGCGAGGTGAGCGCGGACATCGCGGGCGGTCGATGGTGGCGCCCGCGCCCCTCCCCGTCAACGATCCCGGGGCTTTGCTGGACGTCGGCGGTGTCCGACAATGCCGCGCGATGCGCATCTTCATCACCGGCGCGACGGGGTGGATCGGACGCCACCTCGTGCCGCGGCTCCTCGCGTGGGACGCCGACCTCGTCCTGCTCGTCCGGCGGCCCGACGCCTCCGTCCCCGATCACCCGCGCGTGCGCCCCGTGCGCGGCGAGGTGACGGAGCCGGGCCTCGGGCTCGGCGCCGAGGACCTCGCCACGCTCGACGTGCCGTCCCTCGACCACGTGTTCCACCTCGCGGCGATCTACGACCTCGAGGAGGACGCCCGGCGCCTGAACGCGGTGAACGTGGACGGCACGCGCCACCTGCTCGCGCTCCTCGAGGGCGGCTTCACGGGCGTGCTCCACCACGTCTCCTCGATCGCGGCGGCGGGGGACTTCGATCGCAGGTTCCGCGAGGACGACCTCGAGAAGCACCAGCGCTTCCCCACCGCGTACCACCGCAGCAAGTACGACTCGGAGAAGCTCGTGCGCGACTCCGGCCTGCGCTTCCGGATCTACCGACCGTCCGCGGTGGTCGGGCACTCTCGGACCGGCGAGATGCCGCGGCTCGACGGGCCCTACTACCTCTTCCGCGCGGTGCACAAGCTCCGCGCCGCGCTGCCGCCGTGGGTGACGCTGCCGGGGCTCGACCCCGGGCGCGTGAACATGGTGCCCGTCGACTTCGTCGCGGACGCCATCGCCGCGATCGCGCGGCAGGACGGCCTCGACGGCAAGGGCTTCCACGTGGTCGACCCCGCGCCGCCGCCGTTCTACCGGACCTTCAACCTCGTCGCGAAGGCGGCGGGCGGGCCCCGCATGGCGAAGTGGACGCCGAGCGCGCTCGCGAAGCTCGTCCCCGGCGCGGGGAACGTGGTCGGCCAGCTCGGCTCGCTCAAGTTCATGCG
The DNA here is from genome assembly GCA_041918555.1 of Sandaracinaceae bacterium. Taxonomy (GTDB): domain Bacteria; phylum Myxococcota_A; class Polyangia; order Polyangiales; family Sandaracinaceae; genus JACKEC01. Next base: position 103 of record JAYRVK010000657.1, on the reverse strand, counting down.
GCGCGAGTGGGCCGCCGACTTCGGCGTGCCCCCGGCCGCCGTCGACTCGATGAACGCGCACGTCGAGTACGACACGAGGAACCTCCGCGCGGCGCTCGAGGGG
>JAYRVK010000656.1:0-1932 GCA_041918555.1 Sandaracinaceae bacterium | reverse complement strand
CGGCCGCCTCCGTGCGCATGCCGCCCGCGTCGTCGATCGGGACGAACCCGGGGGTGGTGAGCGAGGCCGCCTCCTCGAGCCCGCAGATCGCCTCCTCCGTCGCGACGAGCCACTGCGGGTACACCGGCTCCTCGCCGAGCGGGGTCCCGATCGGCACGAGGCGGACCGCGACGCTCGCGCCCCGGGCCACGCGCTGCTGGACGAGGAGGCGCACCTCGACGGGCGCGGCCGCGCCCGGGAGCTGGACCTCGTACGTCAACATCCCTTGCTCTTCCAAGCGGCCGAGCCACGGGGGGGCCTCGGCGCCTCCGGGCTCGGCGGCCGCCGGCGCCGGGTCGATCGGAGCCCCTTCGCCACCGGCCGACGCGGCGCCGCCTCCGCAGGCGCCGAGCGCCGCGGCGAGCGAGAGGGGGAGGGCGAGGCGAGCCATGCGGCGATGATAGCCGAAGGCGGGGTATGCTCGCGCCTCGATGCGCTCGCCCGCCCTGATCTTCGCGCTCGCCCTGTTCGTCCCGTCGGTCGGCGAGGCCCAGGGCCGCAGCCTCGACATCGAGCGCTTCCGCCCGAGCCCGGATCGGCACGGCTACCTCGGGATCCCCGGGACGCGCACGCCGGGCGAGTGGGCCTTCGACGTGTCGCTGTGGACCGGCTACTCGTCGCAGACCCTCACGCTCCGGCGCCTCGACACGGACACCCTCGTCCCGATCGTGCGCCATCGAGTGAGCGGAGAGCTCGTCGCGCAGCTCGGCGTCCTCGATCGGCTGGCCGTCGTGCTCCACGCGCCGGTGATCTTGTTCCAGGACTCCGACCCCGAGCCGCTCGACGCGGGCCCCGCGATCGCGAGCGCGGCGGTGCGCGACGCGTTCGTCGCCGTGCGCGCGCGGGTCCTCGGCGAGGGATCGACGGCCGATCACGAGCGGGTCGAGGGCGAGGGCCTCGCGCTCCAGCTCGGCCTCACCCTGCCCTGGGGCCTCGAGCAGCAGCTCGCGGGGGAGGGGAGCCCGCAGCTCGAGGCGCGCGTGATCGGCGACTTCCACTTCCTCGACTTCGCGATCGGCGGCGAGGTCGGCTATCGCCACCGCTTCGCGGAGCCGCGGCTCCTCGGCGTGCAGTTCGCGAACGAGCTCTTCTTCGGGGCGGCGATCCAGTCGCCGACGTTCCTGATCACGAACCTGAGCGCGGTGATCGAGGTCCGCGTGGTGACCGGCCTCGATCAGGAGGCGTTCCTCGCCGCCTCCACCGCGGTCGAGGGTGACCTCGGCGCGCGCTGGGCGGACGGCGACCTCGCGCTCACGTGGGTGGTCGGGACGGGCTTCAGCGGCGGCGCCGGCACGCCGGGGTTCCGCGGGATGTTCGGGCTCGAGTTCGCGCCGCGCACGCACGACGCGGACGGCGACGGGCGCCTCGACGCGGACGACCGCTGCGAGCGCATGCCCGAGGACCTCGACGGGTTCGAGGACGACGACGGCTGCCCCGACCTCGACAACGACGGAGACCTCGTCCCCGACGACGACGACCGCTGCCCGCTCGCGGCGGCGGACCTGGATCGCGACGCGGACGAGGACGGCTGCACCGATCCCGTCCACGACGGCGACGGCGACGGCGTCGACGACGCAGAGGACGCGTGCGCGGACGCGCCCGAGGACGCCGACGGCCACGAGGACGCCGACGGGTGCCCGGACCTCGACGACGACGGCGACGGCGTGCGCGACGAGGCGGACGCGTGCCGCGAGGCGCCCGAGGACGTCGACGGCCACGCGGACGAGGATGGCTGTCCCGATCTCGACGACGACGCCGACGGGATCCTCGACACGGCGGACGCGTGCCCGCGCGAGGCCGAGGACGTGAACGGGGTCGACGACGCGGACGGTTGCCCCGAGCCCGACGACGATCGGGACGGCGTGCTCGACGCGAGCGACACGTGCCCCGGCG
>JAYRVK010000655.1:0-2531 GCA_041918555.1 Sandaracinaceae bacterium | reverse complement strand
CGCGAGCTGGCGCTGCGTCTCGCGCAGCTTGCTGAGGAGGCGTCGCGCGGCCCGCGTCGAGGGCGCGCCGACGATGCGCCGGTTCGCGATCGTGTAGCGGCGGATGAGCGCCCGGATCCACCACGCGGCGTACGTCGAGAAGCGCGTCCCCCGCGAGCAGTCGAAGCGGCGCGCCGCCTCGACGAGCCCGAGGTTCCCCTCGGCGACGAGGTCCTCGAGCGGGAGGCCGTGGCGCCGGTACTTCTGCGCGATCGACAGGACCAGCCGCATGTGGGACACGAGCAGCGCGCTCAGCGCGCGAGGGTCGTCCCGGTCCTGGATCCGCTTCAGCAGGTCGCGCTCGGTGTCGAAGTCGAGCATCGGCGCCGCGATGGCGGCCTGCCGGAGCTGCTGGAGCGAGTCCTGGTGTTCCGCTGAGCTCATTCCCACCTACCTCCAAGCGGGGATGAGCAGCGGCCGTGCCACCGCAAAGGGTGGGGGGCCTCGCCCATGCCTGGCGAAACGCCTGCGCGTCTAGGCGGTCTCGCGCATCGTTTTCGCGCCGCCGTCGAGCGGGAGGCGGATCCGGGCCCGCGTCCCCGGGCGGCCCTCGCGGGACCCGAGCTCCAGGGTCCCCCCGTGCATCTCCGCGATCCGCTTCACGATGGGCAGCCCGAGCCCCGTGCCGCCCTCCTTGGTCGTCTCGAACGGCTCGAAGAACCGGTGGCCCTTGGGGACTCCGGGGCCGTCGTCCGTGACCGAGAGCAGCACGGCGCCGTCGGCGGCCTCGACCTCGAGCTCGACCGAGGAGCCCTGCCCGGAGGTCGCCTCGATCGCGTTCACGAGGAGGTTCACGAGGGCCTGCTTGAGGCGGCCCTCGTCGCCCCGGATCTCGGGGACGTCCCCGTGGACCCGCAGCTCGCAGCGCAGCCCCGCCTCGCGCGCGGCCGGCTCGTGGAGCTCGACCACCTGCGCGGCGATCCGGGCGAGATCGACGCCGTCCATCGCGAGGTGCTTCGGCCGCGCGAGCCCGAGGAAGTCGTCGAGCAGCGAGCTGAGGCGCTTGATCTCGGCCGCCACGATCTCGCCCCGTCGGGTGGCCGCCTCGTCGCCCGTCTTCGCGGCGCCGCGCCGCAGCAGCTCCAGCTGGAGCGTGGCCGCGTTCAGCGGGTTGCGGATCTCGTGGGCGAGCGCGGAGGTGAGTCGCCCCATCGCGGCCATCGCCTCCGCCGCCGCGGCGCGGCGCTCGAGCTCGAGGCGCTCGGTGAGGTCGGTGCCCGTCAGCAAGACGAGCGGGCTCCCCGCCGCGTCCGGCGCGAGCGGGTGGGCCTGCCACTCGACGACCCGCTCGGCCCCGTCGCGCGTGCGGATGGGCACGCGGGCTTGGGCCTCCGAGCCCCCCTCCGCGGCCCTGGCGATCCCCTCGAGCCGGCCGCGCGAGCCCCCTCCGATCAGGAGATCGCACACGTGCTTGCCCCGGGCCTCCGCCGCGGAGTAGCCGGTGATCGAGGCCGCGCTCTGGTTCCAGAGGCGCACGTCGTGGTGCTCGTCGACCCCGATGATGAGCGCGTCGACCGTGTCGATGACCGCCCGGTGGAGCGCCTCCGAGCGCGCGAGCTCGCGCGAGAGCGAGGTGCGCTCGCGCCGCAAGAAGACTTGCGATAGGGCGCGGTCTGCGAGCTTGAGGAGGTCGGCCGGATCGAACGGCTTCTTGAGGTATGCGTGGACCCCGTGGCGCACCGCCTCCATCGCGCTGTGCACCGTCGCCGCCCCGGTCATCACGATGATCTCGCCGTCGGGCGACGCGTCGCGTAGCCGCGGCAGGAGCGCGAGCCCGCTCCGCGTCGGCAGGCGCACGTCGACGAGCGCGAGATCGTGGGGATCGTCGCGGATCGCGGGCTCCGCGAGCTCCGCGCTGCCGAACACGCTCACGCGCGCGCCCGTCTCCTCGAAGAGCTCGCGGATGTCGTCCGTGAGGTCGACGTTGTCGTCGATCACGACGACGTGCGGCTGGATCATCCGTCCACCGCGTCGGGGATGCGGATGCGGACGTGGGCTCCGCCACCCTCGCGGTCGAGCGCCTCGATCGTCCCGCCGTGCCGGCTCACGATCCGCGCGCAGAGCGCGAGGCCGAGGCCGACCCCCGTGCGCTTGGTGGTGAACAGCGGCTCGAACACGCGCTCGTGCATCCCCTCGGGGAAGCCGGGCCCGTCGTCGAGGATGTCGACCTCGAGATGCCCGTCCGCGACGCGCGCGCGCAGCTCCACACGCCCGCCGCCCTTGGCCTCGAGCGCCTGGATCGCGTTGACGAGCAGGTTGAGGATCACCTGCCGCATCTGGACACCGTCCACCGAGACCGCGCGGACCGAGGGAGCGACGTCGAGCACGACCTCGACGCCGTCCACCGCGCTCAGCGACTCCTGGACGTCCTCCACGAGCGCGATGAGGTCGACCGGCTCGCGCGACGGCGGGCGATCGCCCCCCCGGGCGAGGAGGTCCCCGCTGAACCCCGCACCCAGCTCGACCGGGCGGGCGATCGTGTCCACGGGGCG